>NZ_JBSSEW010000019.1:0-116720 GCF_054062095.1 Pseudomonas sp. TE6288 | reverse complement strand
TCAAGGTGATCAAGCGGATGGCTTACGGCTACCGGGACAGCGAATTCTTTTTCATGAAGATCAAGTATGACTTTCCCGGCAATCCGTGAAGAACCAAAAAGAAGCCCCGCACAAGGCGGGGCTTCGGGTATTGCAGGCAGCGCTATCAGTTGCCTTTGACCGCCTTGCCGTCCACCGTGCCATCCTGCAGCACGATCACGTATTCCTTGCCATCGGTCTCGACCTGGCGCAGTTGCACCAGCAGGTAGTCCCAGTCCTTGGCGAACCACAGCTCGGTGATGCGCTTGCTCTGGCTAGGGTCGCGCACGCGCTCGACCTTGACCGCGTCGACCTGGCCAGTCTTGGTGGCCACTTTCTCGGTGCCCAGCACGCGGAAGTCGTAGGTGTCGATCTCATCACCGTCGACCACCTGGTAGGTCATGCTTTTCTTGCCGGCGGCCACGTCATGCTGCAGCGCCAGTTGATAGGACGACTTGTCCAGCACGCCACGGTTGAGCGGCAGGCTGATCGCGTCGCCACGGTCGCTGCCAGTCACCTTCTTGCCGGTCCAGTCGAAGGTGAGGTCGACTTTCTTCGCCTTGCCCAGGCCGCCGCGTTCGAAGTGGTACTTCTGCGGCAGCAAGGTGTCGTTGTCGAGCTTGAGGGTGCTTTGCTCGGTCAGGCTGGCGATCATCATGGAGGCCTTGAAATTAAGGTCCCAAGTACCGTTGGCGTTCTTCACCAGGCTGCGCTCGGCAGTGCCGCTCATGGGCAGCTGCTTCCAGTCAGCCGTGTAGCTGGCTGCGAAAGGCTTCAGATCAGCTGCCTGGAGGGGCAGGGCGAGCACGGCGAGAGCCAAGAGCAGGGCGCGACGCATAAATTCTCCTAGGATCGAATCAAGTGACCGCTGGCCGCCAGCGGCTGGCCATCCAGTAATGCACCGTGCTCGCCCAGACGCAAGCGTCCTTCGGCGAACCAGCGCACCGCCAGCGGGTAGATCTGGTGTTCCTGCAGGTGCACGCGCTGGGCAAGCGTCTGCGCGCTGTCATCCGCTGCAACCGGCACCACAGCCTGTACGACCAGAGGCCCGCCATCGAGTTCCTCGGTGACGAAGTGCACGCTGCAGCCGTGCTCGGCATCGCCAGCCTCCAGCGCACGCTGGTGGGTGTGCAGCCCTTTATACTTGGGCAACAGTGACGGATGTATGTTGAGCAGGCGGCCTTGATAGTGGCGCACGAAGCCGCCACTCAAGATGCGCATGAAGCCAGCCAGCACCACCAGGTCGGGTGCGAAGCCGTCGATCAGCGCCATCAGCGCCGCATCGAAGGCTTCGCGACCGTCGAAGCCGGTGTGCGCGAGCACCGCGGTGTCGATACCGGCTGCCTTGGCGCGTTCCAGGCCGTAGGCATCGGCGCGGTTGGAAATCACCGCGCGGATGCGTACTGGGCCGTTGCTGGCGCTGTTGCTGTCGATCAGCGCTTGCAGGTTGCTGCCGGAGCCCGACAGCAGTACCACGACGTTGCAGGTCTTGCCCGGCATCAGTGTGCCTTGAGATTCTTGAGCTCGACCTGGGCGGCGCCTTCGGCGGCCTCGGCGATCTGGCCGATGACCCACGGCTGCTCGCCGGCGGCGCGCAGCACGTTCAGGGCGTTGTCGACCTGGTCCTGGGCGACGCAGATGACCATGCCCACGCCGCAGTTCAGCACGCGGTGCATTTCATGTTCGTCGACGTTGCCTTTTTCCTGCAGGAAGTCGAACACCACCGGGCGCTGCCAGCTGGCCACGTCGACCACGGCCTGGGCGCCTTTTGGCAGCACGCGCGGGATGTTGTCCAGCAGGCCGCCGCCGGTGATGTGAGCCATGGCCTTGACCGCGCCGGTCTGTTTGATCAGCTGCAGCAGGGGCTTGACGTAGATGCGGGTCGGCGCCATCAGCAGGTCGGCCAGCGGCTTGCCGTCGAGCTGGGTGTTGTCGATGTCGGTGCCGGACACTTCGAGGATCTTGCGGATCAGCGAGTAGCCGTTGGAGTGCGGGCCGGAGGACGGCAGGGCGATCAGGGCGTCGCCGGTGACCACTTTCGAGCCGTCGATGATCTCGGCCTTTTCCACCACGCCGACGCAGAAACCGGCCAGGTCGTAGTCTTCACCTTCGTACATGCCTGGCATCTCGGCGGTTTCACCACCTACCAGCGAGCAGCCGGCCAGTTCGCAACCGGCGCCGATGCCGGTGACCACGGTGGCGGCCACGTCGACGTTGAGCTTGCCGGTGGCGTAGTAGTCGAGGAAGAACAGCGGCTCGGCGCCGCACACCACCAGGTCGTTGACGCACATGGCGACCAGATCCTGGCCGATGCTGTCGTGCTTGTTCAGGTTCAGCGCCAGGCGCAGCTTGGTGCCGACGCCGTCGGTGCCGGAGACCAGCACCGGCTGCTTGTAGCCGGCCGGGATCTCGCAGAGGGCGCCGAAGCCGCCCAGGCCACCCATGACTTCAGGGCGTGCGGTGCGCTTGGCGACGCCCTTGATGCGTTCGACCAGTGCTTCGCCGGCGTCGATGTCTACACCGGCGTCTTTGTAGCTCAGGGAGGGTTGCTTGCTCATTGATCCAGGCCTTTAGGAGGGAGGGATTCAGAAAAACGACCGGGACGGCCAAGGCCACTTTCAGAAACGGCGGCTGCCTGTACGTCACTGGTCTGCGAAGGCGCGCGATTTTATCAGGGTTGCCCCAAGGCGGCCATCCTCAGGCCGACGGGCAGGCGGGAAATCTGGGCAAAAAACGCTGTTTCACCCTGTGCGACTGGTTGCCGCGTCGGCGCCTGTATAAGGTATAGGCATGGCGACGTGCGCAAAGGCGCGGCACGGCGGAGCATTTTCCGGCGTGGCGCGGTCTCAGCCCACAGGCAAGGGCGCGTCGCCCCAAGGTCATCTGGACAGGAATCCTCAATGCGTCTTCTCAATTTCCTTGCTGGCGCCTGCCTCGCTGTGGCCGGCACCCTCGCGCAGGCCGAAACCGTCTCGGGCCTGTATCAGGTTCGCGAGCCCGTCGAAGGGCAGGGCAGCGAGGCCCGCGCCCAGGCGACCGGCAAGGCGCTCGATACCCTGGTGCTGCGCCTGACCGGCGACCCCAAGGCCGCGCAGAATCCGGCGCTGGCCGCGCTGCGCAAGGACCCGCAACAGATCATCAACCAGGTCGGCACCGAGGCAGGCCCACCGGAGTCGGTGCTGGTCGAGTTCGACCCCGGCAGCACCGAGCGCGCCCTGCGCCAGGCCGGGCTGGCATTGTGGGGCAGCAACCGGCCGTCGGTCCTGGGCTGGTGGCTGAACGACAGTGTCGAGGGCAGCAGCCTGGTCGGCGATGGCCAGGGCGCCGCTGAGCCATTGCGCCGTGCAGCCCAGCATCGCGGCCTGCCCCTGCGCCTGCCATTGGCCGATCTGCAGGAGCAACTGGTGGCCAATGCCAAGCTGCTCGAGGGTAACGACCCCGCGCCGCTGCGCGAGGCGTCCGAGCGCTATGGCGCCGATGCCTTGCTGGCGGTGCACGCCCATGAGGCCGACGGCAAGTGGCAGGGCAAGTGGCAGTTGTGGCTGGGCGACCAGCGTGAACAGGGCAATGCCGAGGGCAGCGATCAGGCGGCCCTGGCCGATGCGGTGCTGCTGGCGGTGAGCAACCGCCTGGCGCCGCGTTATGTCACGCGGCCAGGCGCCAGCAGCGACCTGCAGGTACAGGTGCAGGGGATGAACCTGCAGCGTTACGCCGAACTGAGCCGGGTACTGGAGCCTTATGGCGCCCGTTTGCAGATGGCCGAAGGCGGCACCTTGACCTACCGGGTCAGCGGCAATCGCGAGCAATTGCGCGCCCAGCTGGGCCTGGCCAAGCTGCAGGAGCTGCCTGCCGAGCCTGCAGCCGCCACGCCTGCGCCGAGCGCGCAGGGCGATACCGGCACAACGCCGCCCACCACTGCCGCAACGCCGTTCGACGGCTTGCGCTTTCGCTGGTAAGGAGTGGCGCAAATGACTGACATGCGTCGTTGGGTCTGGGTGGGCGCGGCCTTGGTGATCGCCGTGCTGCTGTACTTCCTGCACAACATCCTCTCACCGTTCCTGGTGGGCATCCTGCTGGCCTACCTGGCCGACCCGCTGGTCGATCGCCTGGAGCGGCTCGGGCTGTCGCGCACCTGGGGCGTGGTGGTGGTGTTCAGCCTGTTCACCCTGATCTTCCTGGCCTTGTTGCTGGTGCTGGTGCCGATGCTGGCCAAGCAGTTGCTGCGCCTGTACGAGCTGGCGCCGCAGATGCTCGACTGGCTGCAGCACGTGGCGCTGCCCTGGGTGCAGAGCCGCCTGGGCTTGGCCGACGGCTTCTGGAAGTTCGACAAGATCAAGGCCGCGATCGGCGAGCACATGGGCCAGACCACCGACATCGTCGGCGTGCTGCTGTCCCAGGCCACCGCCTCGAGCCTGGCGCTGATCGGCTGGCTGGCCAACCTGGTGCTGATCCCGGTGGTGGGCTTCTACCTGCTGCGTGACTGGGACCTGATGATGGCCAAGCTGCGCAGCCTGCTGCCGCGCCAGCGCGAGCCGCAGGTGGTGGGGCTGGCCGGCGAGTGCCACGAGGTGCTGGGGGCGTTCGTGCGCGGGCAACTGCTGGTGATGCTGGCGTTGGGCGTCATCTATTCCTCGGGGCTGATGCTGGTGGGCCTGGAGCTGGGCCTGCTGATCGGCATGCTGGCGGGGCTGGCGGCGATCGTGCCATACATGGGCTTCATCATCGGCATCGGCGCGGCGCTGGTCGCCGGGTTGTTCCAGTTCGGCGGCGACCTCTACCCCATGCTCGGTATCGTCGCGGTGTTCATGGTCGGGCAGGCGCTGGAGGGCATGGTGCTGACGCCGCTGCTGGTGGGCGATCGCATCGGCCTGCATCCGGTGGCGGTGATCTTCGCGATCCTGGCTGGCGGTGAGCTGTTCGGCTTTACCGGGGTGCTGCTGGCACTGCCGGTGGCGGCGGTGATCATGGTGTTGCTGCGCCATGTCCATGACCTGTACAAGGAATCGGACATGTACGCCGGGGAAGTAGACCCGGATCTGTGAGCGATCGCGGGGCAAGCCCGCTCCCATGCCTGGAGTCTGGAACACCCGGGGGTGGGAGCGGGCTTGCCCCGCGATGTGCTTACATTAAACGCAACTGCTTGATTTTACTTGTGCTATTCCCCTGCCGGATTGTGCCGTCCGCGTTGCGGGTATAGACTTTGCACACTGTTCATCAAAGGCCCCCTGTGGTCCCCGCGACCGCCCGCGAGCATGAAACCGATCCAGTTGCCCCTGGGTGTGCGTCTGCGCGACGACGCCACCTTCATCAACTACTACCCCGGCGCCAATGCCGCGGCACTGGGCTATGTCGAGCGGCTCTGCGAAGCCGACGCCGGCTGGACCGAAAGCCTCATCTACCTGTGGGGCAAGCAGGGCGTGGGCCGTACCCACCTGTTGCAGGCCGCCACCCACCGTTTCCAGCAACTGGGCGAGCCCGCCGTGTACCTGCCCCTGGCGCAATTGCTCGAGCGTGGCGTCGAACTGCTCGACCATCTCGAGCAATACGAGCTGGTATGCATCGATGACCTGCACGTGATCGCGGGCAAGGCCGACTGGGAAGAGGCCATGTTCCACCTGTTCAACCGCTTGCGCGACAGTGGCCGGCGCCTGCTGCTGGCAGCCTCCAGCTCGCCGCGGGAGCTGCCGATCAAGCTGGCCGACCTCAAGTCGCGGCTGACCCTGGCGCTGATCTTCCAGATGCGCGGGATGTCCGACGAGGACAAGCTGCGCGCCCTGCAACTGCGCGCTTCGCGTCGCGGCCTGCACCTGACCGACGAAGTCGGCCACTTCATCCTCACCCGTGGCACGCGCAGCATGAGCGCGCTGTTCGACCTGCTCGAACGTCTCGACCAGGCTTCCTTGCAGGCCCAGCGCAAGCTGACCATTCCCTTCCTCAAGGAAACCCTCGGCTGGTAGCGCTGAAAACACGGTGCCAGAGCGTCGAAACGGAAAAGTCACATGTTTTTCGATAAAATTTGCAAATGGGTCCGATAGAAGGCATAGTTTCCCCCTTCTAAAGGACTACAGACACGGTCGTGCCCATGCTGAAGCGCTTCGCACCCCTCGTGCCACTTGCACTTGTCACCCTTCTTTACGGCTGTGCCTCCACCGGCCCGGTCGCGCCTTCGCAGGATCAACGCATGGCCACCGAGCAATCGGTCAAGGCCAAGGCTTCAGCTTCTTCCGTATTCACCGAGGAAGAGCTGGCCAGCGAAGATGACCTCGAGGCATTTTCCAGCAACAGCAAGCCGTACCAGTTGCCCGTGCTGGCCGACAGCATTCTCGAACGCGGCATGGCGCTGATCGGTACCCGCTACCGCTTCGGTGGCACCTCCGAGAAGTCCGGCTTCGACTGCAGCGGTTTCATCGGCTACCTGTTCCGCGAAGAGGCCGGCATGAACCTGCCGCGCTCGACCCGCGAGATGATCAACGTCGACGCACCGAAAGTCGCGCGCAACAAGCTCAAGCCCGGCGACCTGCTGTTCTTCAGCACCAACGGTCGTGGTCGCGTCAGCCACGCCGGCATCTACCTGGGTGACAACCAGTTCATCCATTCCAGCAGCCGCCGCAGCGGTGGTGTGCGCATCGACAGCCTGGGCGATCGCTACTGGAGCAAGACCTTCATCGAGGCCAAACGCGCGCTCGCCATGGCGCCGACCACGATCTCGCGCAATTGAATTGATATCAAAATGCTGTACCCTGCCACGGCGGCGTAGCTGAAAAGCTCGCCGCCGTGCGCATTTACAGAAAGCGTCTAATCTAAATTCTCAACTCTTTTTACCTTCGGCCATGGCCGGGGCTCTCCGACAGGACGTTTACATCATGGCGATGTTGGCGCGCTTCGCATTCTTCTCCCTCGTGGCCCTGCTCGCGGCCTGCTCCAGCCGTGCACCCGCTCCGGCACCGATGGCCAAGGCCCCAATGGTGTTCAACCCATCGCCCTCGTCGCCTGCGGCGGACGATGTGCTGTTCCGCGCCATCGGCCTGGTGGGCACGCCCTATCGCTGGGGTGGCAATACCCCGGACTCGGGCTTTGATTGCAGCGGCCTGATTGGCTACGTGTACCGTGACGCCGCTGGCATCAGCCTGCCGCGCACCACCCGCGACATGATCGTCATGCGTGCGCCGAACGTGGACCTCGATGCGCTGCAGTCCGGCGACCTGGTGTTCTTCGCCACCAGTGGCGGCTCGCAGGTCAGTCATGCCGGGATCTATGTGGGTGAGGGGCGCTTCGTGCATGCACCGTCCACCGGTGGCACCGTGCGCCTCGACTACTTGTCGAACAGCTACTGGGCCAAGGCCTACCTCCAGGCCAAGCGGGTACTGCCGCCGGGGCATCTGGCGCAAAATCCCTGACGCCATGGCCGCCGCCGGGCCAGGCTAGACCTATCTAACGCACGCTTTTCGCGGTGTCGATGACCATGTTCGATTCCAATGAACCAGGAATCGAACATGAGTACCCTAGCGCAAATCACGCAACATAATCTGCAGGTTCTTGGCCTCGGGCATGCCCTCGCCCGGTTGGCCGACGACGTTCTGCGTGACTACCCCGAACCCTACCTGCTGGCGCGTCGTCATGCCCGTGCGCTGCTGCGCAAGCACACCGGTAAACCGCTGGATCCCGAGCGGGTGTGGTGGCATCAGTTCAACCAGTCCCATAGCAACAGCCGTAGCTTCAGCGGCTGGGCGCACAACGGCCCGCCCGGCAAATCCATCAGCCTGGTGCAGTTGCTGATTCAACGCTTTGACCTGCCATTCCAGGATGCTGGCGATGAACTAGATGTCTACGGCGGCTTCTATCACCAGGGCCCGCATGGCGGTGCGTACGACGAGCGCAACGAAGTGCCGATGCTCGGCAAGGATGTTCAGGCAGACCTGTGGGCGCTGGACCTGGGGGCGCGACACCGCGAACAAGTCACCCTGTTCTGGACGCGACATGCCGATAATTTTCGCGTTTTGGCCAAGGTCAACCTGCTGGCGCAGCTGGAGCTGGCAGGCAAGGCCGGTCGTGTCGACGCCGCGGATGCTGCAAGCCTGCGCCAGAGCGTGGCACCGCAGTGGCTGAACGCGGATGTGCAGAGCACCGTGCAAGCGCTGCGTCGTCAAACCGCTACGACCCTCCCGGCGCTGCACTATGCCCTGGGTGCGAGCGAACGGGCGGCGCTGTGCTGCCTGCATCTGCCCAATGGCCATGTGCTGCTGTACTTGCCCTGGATGGAGCAGGCTCTGCGAGGGTTCGATTCGCCGGTGGCGTTGGCTGGGTGGTTGCGCGGGGAGTTGCAGGAGGGGCGTCAGCGCGCGGCGTACCAGCGCGCCCTCGCTGCCGATCCGCATGACCAGGCGCAAGCGGCAGCGGTTGGCGAAGCATTGGCTGCGCTGGCGGCGGCGACCGATGCCAACGAGGCCTTGGCTTTGCTCGACGCATCGGCAAGGCCGCTGCCGGGCGACTTCTTTACTTGGCTGAGCGAAAGGGCCCGGGAGGACATGCAGCGCAGTGCTGAACGCATGATCAGCAATAGCGAGTTGCGCAAAGCCATGTGGCGCGGTTACCTCGGCGCTTTCCTGCAGGTGTTTGGCGGCTTCGCGCCGTTGGGATGGCCCGCTACCTTGGTGTTGCTGGGCGCGTCGCTGGGCCGGACCGCGCTGGACGTGGATGCGGCCGTGCATGCCTCGGACGCCAAAAGCCGCAAAGCTGCGCTGCGGGCTGCGATACTCGACAGCCTGTTCTCGGCACTGGGCATGGTCGAGGTCGGCTTCGGCAGCAGCTTTGCATCGCTGTCGTACGTGGCGCCTTTCCATGAAACCGGGGTTTCGCTCAGCTCCTGGACCCGTGCCGGCAGTCAGGGGGCGGGCGTGCTCGAGGCCCGTGTCGCCAACCAGGTGCTGATCGATCCGCTGCAGGGGCCTGGTTTGCTGCGCGGGATCACCCTGGGCGGCGATGGGCAGACCTGGATCGAGTTGCAAGGCATGCCGTACCGGGTGCGCTACAGCACGGACCTCGGTCATTGGCTGATCGTGCCGCCAGACAACCCGTTTGCCTATGTACCGCTGCGGCCGGTGCGCCTGTCGGCGGGTGGCCAGTGGGAGCTGCTGCAGCGGCCACGGCTGGTGGGCGGCAATCCGCCGCTGGCAGCCGGTCTGGAACGGCAGGGTTCGCCGTTCTGGGACGAGTACATGCGCACCGATGGCCAGCGCAGCGTGGATATGTCCAATGCTGCCCTGGCGCGCCATCGCGCCGTGCTTGCCGAACAGGATATTCCGCAGTTGGGCGAGGACGAAGGCAGCAGCCAGGATGACGACGGCTTCTGCCACATTTTTGTCAATGGCGAGCCGGAATACACCTATCGGGAAGGCGGTCACTACCGCAACGACCTCATCTACACCTATACCGAGGAAGATTCACGTATCAATGACTATCTGCGCGAGGGCAGGCGGGAATTCGATCACGGCGACGAGGTCGACTACATCAACAAGCTCGCCGATTCGATGGTCGAGTTACCCAGGGACAATGTTGTTCCGCTGTATCGGGGCGGGCACGGCGGGCGCGGCACCAGCGGTCAGCACTTTCGGAGCGGCCAGTTGAAGGTCGGCGATGTGCTGGTCAATACGGATCTGGCCTCGTTCACTGAAAACCCTTATATCGTCCGTCGTTTTGCCGCCGATACCGAGCAGCCTGCTCCGGGCGGGCGCGCCGGGCTGTTCGACGACACTTCGGTAGTGTTCGAATTGCCAACTGGCCACTATCAGCGAGGCGTACAGATCTCGTCGTTTTCCAGCCTGCCGGACGAAGCGGAAACGTTGTTCTTGCCGGGAAGCTGCTTTCGTATCGAGGCGTTGTGTGAAGTGGAGGGCGCCGACTACCACTTTGTCCATGTCACCCTCAGGGAGATTGCCCGGCCTGCCAGCGGGCCATTGCATGATCTGCGCACCGGCGAGGTGTTCGACCTGACGGCCTATGCCATGCGCCTCGGCAACCAGCAGTTGGCCAGCCGTTTCTTCGAGGACTGATCGGCCTCAGGCCTGCTTGAGCAGCAAGGCCACCCCCGGGAAGTACTGGCCCAGCTCGTTGTGCAGCTTGCGATAGGCATAAGGGAAGTACCAGGCGATCGCACAGGCGGTGTGCTTCTGCAGGTCATCGACCAGGTCCTGCAGCTCCTCGGGGCTGGCGTGCTGGCCGGCCTTCCACGGGGTGACGAACAACGCCCCGGCCTTGAGCTGGCTGGCGTAGGCGATCGCCTTGGCCTGGATGGCGCTTTCCTGCAGCGCCGACGCCAGGTCGAGACGGGCAATGCGTGGCCAGCGCTGGCTGGTGTGCAGGTGGATCGATTCCTCGGCGCTGCTGATGGCCAGGTCGCCACGGGCTTCGCGTTCGCCTTCGTCGCGCTGCTTCTTGCTCGTGTACTGCTGCAGCGCCACCAGCTCGGCCTGCCAGGCGGCGGCTGCGAGCAGCCCGGCATTGGCGGCTGCACCGTGCCAGTAAGGGGCTTCGTTGTCGCCCTGGAACTGGTTGAAGCGGTCGATGCAGTCGACCCAGCGTTCCAGGGCCGAGCGTAGGAATTCCAGGCGCGGGTTATTGATGATCAGGCCTTGCATGCTGCGCTCCTTGTATTTGTGATCGAGGTCAGCCGAAATGGTGGCTATGTGATATCACTGCTTTCAGTGTGGCACAAGCTGGCGGATCGGCCATTGATCCAGGCCAGATCGGTCCTCGTTCGATTGACGCTCCCGGTGCAACCCTCTAACCTTCGCGGCGTGTTTCAGGTGCCCGGCGAACCGAGGTTCGGCAGGGTGAAACTGGGAAGCCGGTGGGCGCCAGCAGGCGCGAATCCGGCGCTGCCCCCGCAACGGTAGGTGAGTAGAAGGCGGCGCATGGCCACTGGGTACAGGTATCCGGGAAGGCGCGTCGTCCGGGCATGGCCCGCTCACGAGCCCGGAGACCGGCCTGTCACTGCCAACGGCATCACGGAGGGTGATGTGCGGTGCGATGTGGCCTGGGGCCACGGCCCCTGCGCGTTCTCCGTCTGCCCGCCTTTTCCCTGTCGCCAACCGGCGACAGCCTGCGGAGACCCCTGATGAGCGAATCCACCGAACGCGACGAACGTCACCTGGCGCGCATGCTGCGCAAGAAGGCGATCATCGACGAGCGCATCGCCAATTCCCCCAACGAATGCGGCCTGCTGCTGGTACTGACCGGCAATGGCAAGGGCAAGAGCAGCTCGGCTTTCGGCATGCTCGCCCGGGCCCTGGGCCATGGCATGCAGTGCGGCGTGGTGCAGTTCATCAAGGGCCGCAACAGCACCGGTGAAGAGCTGTTCTTCCGCCGCTTCCCCGAGCAGGTGCGCTATCACGTGATGGGCGAGGGCTTCACCTGGGAGACCCAGGACCGCCAGCGCGACATCGCCGCTGCCGAAGCGGCCTGGGCGGTATCGCGCCAGTTGCTGCAGGATCCGTCGATCCAGTTCGTGGTGCTCGATGAGCTGAACATCGCCCTCAAGCATGGCTACCTCGACCTCGACCAGGTGCTATCGGACATCCAGGCCCGCCCACCGATGCAGCATGTGATCGTCACCGGCCGCGCGGCCAAGCCCGAAATGATCGAACTGGCCGACACCGTCACCGAGATGGGCATGCTCAAGCACGCCTTCCAGGCCGGTATCCGCGCACAGAAGGGCGTCGAGCTGTGAGTGACTCGCGCCAATGCCCTGCCGTGCTGATCGCTGCCCCGGCCTCGGGCCAGGGCAAGACCACGGTCACCGCCGCCCTGGCCCGCCTGCACCGCAACCTCGGGCGCAAGGTGCGGGTGTTCAAGTGCGGGCCTGACTTTCTCGACCCGATGATCCTCGAGCGCGCCAGCGGTGCGCCGGTCTACCAGCTGGACTTGTGGATGATCGGTGCCGAGGAGAGTCGTCGCCTGCTGTGGGAAGCAGCGGGCGAGGCCGACCTGATCCTGATCGAAGGCGTGATGGGGCTGTTCGACGGCACGCCGTCGAGCGCCGACCTGGCCCGCCATTTCGGCGTGCCGGTGCTGGCGGTGATCGATGGCACGGCCATGGCCCAGACCTTCGGCGCCCTGGCCCTGGGCCTGGCGCGCTACCAGCCCGACCTGCCGTTCGCCGGAGTGCTGGCCAACCGGGTTGGCAGCCTGCGCCATGCGCAGTTGCTCGAAGGCAGTCTCACCGAAGGCCTGCGCTGGTACGGCGGCTTGTCCCGCGAGCGTGGCATCGAGCTGCCCAGCCGCCACCTGGGCCTGGTCCAGGCCAGTGAACTCAACGACCTGGACGCGCGCCTGGATGCCGCCGCCGAAGCGCTCGGTGCCAGCTGCGATGCCGCATTGCCGCCACCGGTCGGTTTTGCCCGGCCTGAGCCGCTGGGCGTAACCACGCCGCTTGCCGGGGTGCGCATCGGGGTGGCCCACGACGAAGCCTTCGCCTTCACCTATGGCGCTAACCTGGACCTGCTGCGCAGCCTCGGCGCGCAGCTCGAATTCTTCTCGCCGTTGCATGATCGGGAGTTGCCTGATGTAGACAGCCTGTACCTGCCAGGCGGCTACCCGGAGTTGCACCATCAGGCCCTGGCCGCCAACGCTCCCATGCTGGGGGCGATCCGTGGCCATCACGCCGAGGGCAAGCCGCTGCTGGCCGAATGTGGCGGCATGCTCTACCTGCTCGACGCACTGACCGATGTGGCCGGTGTGCGTGCATCGCTGGCAGGCCTGCTGCCGGGCGAGGCAACCATGCAGAAGCGCCTGGCGGCCCTGGCCCTGCAGGCCGTCGAGTTGCCCGAAGGCACCCTGCGCGGCCACACCTATCACCATTCGCTGACCAGCACCGAGCTGGAACCGATTGCCCGTGGCCTGAGCCCCAATGGCGGACGCGGCAACGAGGCGGTCTACCGCCTGGGGCGGCTGACCGCTTCCTACGTGCATTTCTATTTTCCGTCCAACCCCGATGCGGCGGCGGCGCTGTTGCGACCATGAGCGAACACGCGTACAGCGCCGTTGAGCGCGCGGCGATCTACCGGGCCATCGGCGAGCGCCGCGACATGCGCCATTTTGCCGGCGGCGAGGTGGCGCCCGAGTTGCTGGGGCGTCTGCTGGCCGCCGCTCACCAGGCCCCCAGCGTGGGCCTGATGCAGCCCTGGCGCTTCATTCGTATCAGCCAGCGTGAGTTGCGCGAACGTATCCAGGCTTTGGTGGAGGAGGAGCGGGTGCGCACCGCCGAAGCCCTGGGCGAACGCTCCGATGAGTTCATGAAGCTCAAGGTCGAAGGCATCAACGACTGCGCCGAGGTGCTGGTGGCAGCGCTGATGGACAAGCGCGAGGCGCATGTCTTCGGCCGCCGCACCCTGCCGGAGATGGACCTGGCTTCGCTGGCCTGCGCCATCCAGAACCTGTGGCTGGCGGCGCGGGCCGAAGGGCTGGGCATGGGCTGGGTGTCGCTGTTCGAACCCCGGGCCCTGGCCGAGCTGCTCGGTATGCCCGCAGGCGCAAAGCCCATGGCGGTGCTGTGCCTGGGGCCGGTGACCGAATTCTACCCGGCGCCGATGCTGGTGCTCGAAGACTGGGCCGAGCAACGGCCGTTGAGTGACATGCTGTACGAGAACCATTGGGGAGAATGCCCATGAGCGTGGCCTTGCTGACCGTGGCCGGCGTGGCCTTGGATGCACTGCTGGGTGAGCCGCGGCGGCGCCATCCGCTGGTGGGCTTCGGCAACCTTGCCGCGCGCCTGGAGCAGCGCTTCAACGCCGGTGGCCGGGGCTGGCGCAGCCACGGTGTCACGGCCTGGTTCCTGGCGGTGGTGCCGCTGACCTTGCTGGCGCTGATCCTTTCCTGGCTGCCCGCTATCGGCTGGCTGGTGGACGTGCTGGCGCTGTACTGCGCCCTGGGCCTGCGCAGCCTCGGCGAGCATGTGCTGCCGGTGGCCCAGGCGTTGCGCCAGGGCGACCTGGAGGAGGCGCGGCGGCGCGTCGGTTACCTGGTCAGCCGCGAGACCCGTGAACTGGACGAACCTGCCGTGGCCCGGGCGGCCACCGAGTCGGTGCTGGAGAACGGCAGCGATGCGGTATTCGCCGCGCTGTTCTGGTTCGTCGTGGCCGGGGCGCCTGGGGTGGTGCTGTATCGCCTGAGCAATACCCTGGATGCCATGTGGGGCTATCGCAACGACCGTTTCGAGCGCTTCGGCTGGTGCGCGGCGCGCATCGACGATGGGCTGAATTATATTCCCGCCAGGCTGGTGGCGCTGACCTATGCGCTGCTGGGCAAAACCCGGTTGGCCCTGGCCTGCTGGCGCAAGCAGGCGCCGCTGTGGGACAGCCCCAACGCCGGCCCGGTGATGGCGGCGGGGGCCGGAGCCCTGGGGGTGGAGCTGGGCGGCCCGGCGGTGTATCACGGCGAGCTGCACGAACGCCCGCGCCTGGGCGAGGGGCCGATGGCCGACGCCGATGCCATCGAGCGTGGCTGGAGCCTGGTGCAGCGTGGTGTGTGGCTGTGGGTGCTATTGATCTGCGTGGGAGCCTACCTGAATGCTTGAGCACGGTGGCCGCCTGCTACGGGCGGTGAAACAGTACGCGATCCCTCGGCACCAGTGGCTCGACCTGTCCAGTGGTATCGCACCCTGGCCCTACCCGATACCGCCGATTCCCGTGGACGCCTGGGCTCGACTGCCCGAGACCGAGGACGGCCTGGAGGCGGCTGCACGGCGCTACTATGGCGCGCAACCGCTGCTGGCGGTAGCTGGCTCCCAGGCGGCGATCCAGGCCTTGCCGTACCTGCGCCCGACCGGTCGGGTCGGGGTGCTGACGCCATGCTATGCCGAACATCCGCATGCCTGGGAGCGGGCGGGGCATGCGCTGGTCGAGCTGGATGAGGTCCAGGTCGAGGACGTACTCGACAGCCTGGATGTCCTGGTGCTGGTCAATCCCAACAACCCCACCGGTCGCCGTGTGCCCCGCGAACGCCTGCTGGCCTGGCATGCGCGTCTGGCTGCGCGGGGTGGCTGGTTGTTGGTGGACGAAGCCTTCATGGACAACACGCCCGCACACAGCGTGGTCGATCAGGCCGGACAACCCGGGCTGATCGTGCTGCGCTCGTTCGGCAAGTTCTTCGGCTTGGCCGGCGTGCGGCTGGGCTTCGTCGTCGCCGAGGCGGATGTGTTGCGGCAACTGGCCGAGGCGCTCGGGCCCTGGACCGTCAGTGGCCCGACCCGCGTACTGGGGCAGGCGTGCTTCGCCGACGAGGCGACGCACCTGGCGCAGATTGCCCGGTGCGCCCTGGCCAGCCAGCGCCTGGCCAGGTTGCTCGAAGGCGCAGGCTTGCCACCCAGCGGCGGTTGCGACCTGTTCCAGTACGTGCGTGACGAACGCGCCACGCACCTGCACGACTACCTTGCCCGCCGGGGCATCCTGGTGCGGCTGTTCGAGCGACCGTGCGCGCTGCGCTTCGGCCTGCCCGCCACGGCGGCTGACGAACAACGCCTGGCCCAGGCCCTGGCGGACTACCACAAGGAATCGGCATGACCACCCTCATGGTGCAAGGCACCACCTCCGATGCCGGCAAGAGCACGCTGGTCACCGCCCTGTGCCGCTGGCTGCTGCGCCAGGGCGTCGCCGTGGTGCCGTTCAAGCCACAGAACATGGCGCTCAACAGCGCCGTGACCGCCGACGGCGGCGAGATCGGTCGCGCCCAGGCGGTGCAGGCCCAGGCCTGCCGGCTGGCGCCGCACACCGACATGAACCCGGTGCTGCTCAAGCCCAACAGCGACACTGGCGCCCAGGTGATCGTCCATGGCCGGGCGGTGACCAGCATGAACGCCGTGGCCTATCACGACTACAAGACCATCGCCATGCAGGCGGTGTTGGCCTCCCACGAGCGCCTGAGCGAAGCCTATCCGGTGGTGATGGTCGAAGGTGCTGGTTCCCCGGCGGAGATCAACCTGCGGGCCGGCGATATCGCCAACATGGGCTTCGCCGAGGCGGTCGACTGCCCGGTGGTCCTGGTGGCCGATATCAACCGGGGCGGCGTGTTCGCCCATCTGGTCGGCACCCTGGAGTTGCTGTCGGCGAGCGAGCAGGCGCGGGTCAAGGGCTTCGTCATCAACCGTTTCCGTGGTGACATCGCCTTGTTGCAACCTGGCCTGGACTGGCTGGAGCAGCGCACCGGCAAGCCGGTGTTGGGTGTGCTGCCCTACGTCACCGACCTGCACCTGGAGGCCGAGGATGGTATCGATACGCGCCAGGGCGAAAAAAGTGAGCGCCTGCTGAAGGTGATCGTCCCGGTGTTGCCGCGCATCAGCAACCACACCGACTTCGACCCGCTGCGCCTGCATCCGCAGGTGGACCTGCAGTTCATCGGCCCGGGCCAGCCGATTCCGCCTGCCGACCTGATCATCCTGCCCGGCTCCAAGAGCGTGCGCGGCGACCTGGCGCAACTGCGCGAGCGCGGCTGGGACACGGCCATCGCTCGGCACTTGCGTTATGGCGGCAAGCTCATCGGCATCTGCGGTGGCCTGCAGATGCTCGGCGAGCAGGTGCATGATCCCCTGGGCCTTGAGGGGCCGGCCGGCTCCAGTGATGGCCTGGGCCTGCTGGCGTACAGCACCGTGCTGGAATCCGAGAAGCAGTTGCGTAATGTGGCGGGCACGCTCGATCTCGAGCAGGCCCCGGTGGCGGGGTATGAGATCCATGCCGGCGTCACCAGCGGGTTGGCGCTGGAGCGCCCCGCAGTGCAACTGGCCGATGGCCGTGCCGATGGCGCCATCAGCGCCGACGGGCAGATCCTCGCCACCTACCTGCATGGCCTCTTCGAAGGTAGCCAGTCGTGCGCCGCGCTGCTGCGCTGGGCCGGGCTGGCCGATGCGCAGACCATCGACTACGAGACCCTGCGCGAGCGCGATATCGAGCGCCTGGCCGATCTGGTCGAGCAGCACCTGGACACCGCGCGCCTGCGCGAACTGTGTGGAGTCGCCTGAAATGCACAGCCTGATCCTCGGCGGCGCCCGTTCGGGCAAGAGCCGCCTGGCCGAGCAACTGGCCGAAGCCAGCGGCCTGCCGGTGACCTATATCGCCACCAGCCAGCCGCTGGACGGCGAGATGAATGAGCGCGTGCGCTTGCACCGCGAACGGCGTCCGCCCCATTGGGGGCTGGTGGAAGAGCCCGTGGCGCTGGCCGCCGTGCTGCACGCCGAAGCCGCCCAAGGGCGCTGCCTGCTGGTGGACTGCCTGACGCTGTGGCTGACCAACCTGCTGATGCTCGAGGATGACCAGCGCCTGGCGCAGGAGCGCGACGCGCTGCTCGCCAGCCTGGCGCAACTGCCGGGCACGATCATCCTGGTCAGCAACGAAACCGGCCTGGGCGTGGTGCCCATGGGCGAACTGACCCGCCGTTATGTCGACCTGGCAGGCACGTTGCACCAGGCCGTGGCCGAACGCTGCCAGCGCGTGGTGCTGACTGTCGCCGGCCTCCCTCTCATGCTCAAAGGACCAGCCTTATGACCCCGATGTGGTGGCGTGACGCCTGCCAACCCCTCGACAGCGCCGCCATGGACCTGGCCCGCGCCCGTCAGCAACAGCTGACCAAGCCGGCCGGTTCCCTCGGCCAGCTCGAAGGCCTGGCGGTACGCCTGGCCGGCCTGCAAGGGCGCGAGCGTCCCAGCCTGGAGCGGGTCGCCATCACGATCTTCGCCGGCGACCATGGCGTGGTGGAGGAGGGCATCTCCGCCTATCCGCAGGCGGTGACCGGGCAAATGCTGCGCAACTTCGTCGGCGGTGGCGCGGCGATCAGCGTACTGGCGCGCGAGCTGGACGCCGAGCTGCAGGTGGTCGACCTCGGCACTATCGACGCGGACCTGCACCTGCCAGGCGTGCACCACCTGCGCCTGGGCGCCGGTACCGCCAACTTCGCCCGCCAGCCGGCGATGACCGACGCGCAACTGGCGGCGGCGTTGCAGGCCGGCCGCGACAGTGCCTTGCGCGCGCTCGACAACGGCGCCCAGCTGTTCATCGGCGGTGAAATGGGCATTGGCAACACCACTGCCGCGGCCGCCCTGGCCAGTACCTTGCTGGGCTGCCCGGCGCGTGAGCTGAGCGGCCCGGGCACCGGCCTGGACAGCGCCGGTGTGCGCCACAAGGCCGAGGTGATCGAGCGCGCCCTGGTGCTGCACGGCCTGCGTGCTGACCAGCCGCTGCAGGCATTGGCCTGTGTCGGCGGCTTTGAAATCGCCGCGCTGGCAGGTGCCTACATGGCCTGCGCCCAGCATGGCGTGGCGGTGCTGGTCGACGGCTTCATCTGCAGTGTCGCCGCCTTGGTGGCGGTGCGCCTCAACCCGCAATGCCGCCCGTGGCTGCTGTTTGCCCACCAGGGCGCCGAGCCAGGCCACAAGGCCCTGCTGGCTGCGCTGGAGGCCGAGCCGCTGCTGGCCCTGGGCCTGCGCCTGGGCGAGGGCAGCGGCGCGGCGCTGGCGGTGCCGCTGATTCGCCTGGCTTGCGCCCTGCACGGGCAGATGGCGACCTTTGCCGAGGCCGCGGTGGCGGATCGCCCGGTATGATTCTCGAGCTGCTGCGTCATGGCGAGACCGAGCTCGGCGGCGGCCTGCGCGGCAGCCTCGACGATGCCCTGACCGAAAGTGGTTGGGCACAGATGCGTCATGCTGTCGCCGATGCCGGCCCCTGGGACGTGCTGGTCAGCTCACCGTTGCAGCGTTGCGCGTCGTTTGCCGAAGAGCTGGGGGCACGGGTCAACTTGCCGGTGCAGCGTGAGACCGGTGTGCGTGAGCTGCATTTCGGCGACTGGGAAGGGCAGAGCGCCGCCCAGATCATGCAGGCCGATGCTGATGCCCTGGGGCTGTTCTGGCGTGATCCGTATGCGTTCACCCCGCCTGCGGGCGAGCCGGTGCTGGTCTTTGCCGAACGGGTGCTGGCTGCGGTCGAGCGCCTGCGCCGCGAGCATGCCGGCAAACGGGTGTTGGTAGTGACCCATGGCGGGGTGATGCGCTTGCTGCTGGCGCGTGCACGCGGGCTGCCACGTGAGCAACTGTTGCAGGTCGAGGTCGGCCATGGCGCGCTGGTGCGCCTGGCCGTGGCTGAAGACGGTCAGTTGCGCGAGGTGCGCTGAGATGCTGCCGTTCTGGATTGCCCTGCAGTTTCTCAGCAGCCTGCCGGTGCGCCTGCCGGGCATGCCGGCGCCACAGGAAATGGGGCGTTCGCTGCTGTTCTATCCCGTGGTGGGGCTGCTGTTCGGTGTGTTGCTGTGGCTGGCCAGCCAGCTGCTGCATGGCGTGGCGGCCCCTCTGCACGCGGCCTTGCTGCTGGCGCTGTGGGTGTTGCTCAGTGGCGCGCTGCACCTGGATGGCCTGGCCGACAGCGCCGATGCCTGGCTGGGTGGGTTCGGCGATCGCGAGCGCACCTTGCAGATCATGAAGGACCCGCGCAGCGGGCCGATCGCCGTGGTCACCCTGGTACTGGTGTTGTTGCTCAAATTCTGTGCCCTGTGGGTACTGGTCGAGCGGGGGGCTGGTGGCCTGCTGGTGCTGGCGCCGGTGGTGGGGCGGGCGGCGCTGCTTGGGTTGTTCCTCGGTACGCCTTATGTGCGGCCCGGTGGGCTCGGGTCGGCACTGGCCGAGCATCTGCCGCGGCGCGGCGCCGCGTGGGTGTTGCTGGGCAGCGCGGCACTCTGCGTCACCTTGGGCGGCTGGTCGGTGCTATGGGTGTTGCTGCTGACGGCAGTGGCGTTCGCCTGGTTGCGACGGGTGATGTGCAAGCGCTTGGGAGGGACCACTGGGGACACCGCCGGGGCACTGCTCGAGTTGCTGGAACTGGTGGTGGTGCTTGGCCTGGCGTTGCAGTAGGTCGCATCCTGCGGGGAAAACGGAAAACCATACCAAGCACTTGTTCTATCCTCGTTCGCTCGCCAACCACCAGGAATGCCTCGCATGCACCACTGGATCCTCGCCGGCCTGCTTGTGCTTGCCGGCATGCCCGCCAACGCCGCCGACCTGATCGACTTCTGGGATACACCTCGCCATGGCGGCAACAGCTTCAATCGCCTGCCCCCGGACCAGGCCTACTTCGATGCCTTGAAAAGCTACGGTGCCAGCTGGGTACGCCTGTCGTACGACAAATGGCAGCCGGCCAAGCGCGATTTCCTGTTGGGCAATGCCGACGATTACCAAGGCTTGGCTGCCTGCGATCTGCGGCAGCTGGTCGAAGTGCTAGACCGCGCCCACGCCGCTGGGCTCAAGGTGGTCATTACGCCACTGTCGCTGCCTGGCATGCGCTGGGCGCAGAACAACCAGGGCCGTTTCGACGACCGGCTGTGGCACGACAAGCGTTTCTGGACCCAGTCCGCGCGTTTCTGGCGTGATGTTGCCCTGGCGCTCAAGGATCACCCGGCCATCGCCGCCTACAACCTCGTCAACGAGCCTGCGCCTGAGAAGCAGGGTGGTCTGGCCGAGCATGCCGATCTTGCCCGGATGAAGCGATGGTACGTCAGCGAGCAGGGCGGGACGCGTGACCTGCCTGCGCTCTATCGGCAACTGTTGGCGGCGATCCGCGAGGTCGACGGCAAGACGCCGGTGATGGTCGATGCCGGCTGGTACGCTGCTGCCGACGCCTTCGGCTACTGGCCCGCGGCGCTGGAGGGCGAGCGCGTGCTGTACAGCGTGCATATGTACGAGCCCTATGCCGCCACCAGTGCGCCGAACCTGGCGCGGCGCGAGCCATACGCCTACCCGGGGCCGGTACCGTTCGCCGGGAAGACGCAGCAGTGGGACGCCGGGCAAGTCGCGCGCTACCTGCAACAACCGGTCGATTGGGCCGATGCCATCAAGCTGCCGCGTTCGCGCCTGGTGGTTGGCGAGTTCGGTTGCATGCGCCGCCTGCCCGGTTGTCGGCAGTACCTGGAGGACGTCCTCACGGTGCTTGACCGCCAGCAGTTGCATTGGGCGTTCTATAGCTTTCGCGAAGACAGCTGGGACGGCATGGACTACGAACTGGGTTCGGCCAAGGTGCCGTGGCGGTACTGGCAGGCGATCGACACGGGAGCGCCTGATCCACTGGTGCGCAAGGCCGCGGCGGAGTTCGAGCCGATCCGTCGGCGGCTGCAGCCCGGAATCACCCCTTGAAATGTCTTGCAACGTCGTTGATGCGGGTATATACACGTATCCATGCTGACCAGTGAATGCATCTGTACCCATCTACGTCGTGCCGCCCGTGGGGTGAGCCGGCATTACGACGAGGCCCTTGTCGGCTTCGGCATCAATGTCGCCCAGTTTTCCCTGCTGCGTCATGTCCAGCGCCTCGACCGCCCCAGTATCACCTGCCTGGCCGAGGCCATGGGCCTGGAGCGCAGCACCTTGGGTCGCAACCTCAAGGTGCTCGAGGCCGAGGGCTTGGTGCGGCTGGCCGACGGAGAAGACCAGCGCAACCGTGTGGTGCTGTTGAGTGAGGCGGGCAGGGCATGCCTGGATGCCGCCTACCCGGCCTGGCAGCAGGCCCAGGCGCAACTGGTGAAGCGGCTGGGTGAGGGGCAGCGCGACGAGTTGGTGCGCTTGCTGGAGCAACTCGCCTGATACACGCCGATTAAAAGCGGGTATATACCCGCATAAACCTTGCGATGGGCTGGAGACAACGACAATGACTTCCCTTTGGCGGAGCAGCGGTTGGGTACTTCTGGGGGCGGCGCTGATCCTCGCGCTGTCGCTGGGGGTGCGGCATGGTTTCGGCCTGTTCCTGGCGCCGATGAGCGCCGATTTCGGCTGGGGCCGCGAGGTGTTTGCCTTCGCCATTGCCCTGCAGAACCTGATCTGGGGCCTGGCCCAGCCGTTCACGGGTGCCCTGGCCGACCGCCTGGGCGCGGCCAAGGTGGTGGTCATCGGCGGCATTCTCTACGCAGTCGGGCTGGCGATGATGGCCTTTGCCGATTCGGCCTGGTCGCTGTCGCTCAGTGCCGGCCTGCTGATCGGCATCGGCCTGTCCGGTACTTCGTTCTCGGTGATCCTCGGCGTGGTCGGCCGCGCCGTGCCGGCGGAGAAGCGCAGCATGGCCATGGGCATCGCCAGCGCCGCCGGCTCCTTCGGCCAGTTCGCCATGCTCCCAGGCACCCTGGGGCTGATCCAGTGGCTGGGCTGGTCGACAGCCTTGCTGGTACTGGGCCTGTTGGTGGCCTTGATCGTGCCGTTCGTAGGCATGCTGCGCGACCGCCCGCTGCCCAGCCATGGCGCCGAGCAGACCCTCGGCCAGGCATTGCGTGAAGCGTGCGCGCATTCCGGTTTCTGGTTACTGGCGCTGGGCTTCTTCGTCTGTGGTTTCCAGGTGGTGTTCATCGGCGTGCACCTGCCGGCCTACCTGGTCGACCAGCACCTGCCGGCGACTACCGGCACCACCGTGCTGGCGCTGGTAGGCCTGTTCAACATCGTCGGCACCTATACCGCGGGCTGGTTGGGTGGGCGCATGTCCAAGCCGCGCCTGCTGACCGGCCTGTACCTGCTGCGCGCCGTGGTCATCGTGCTCTTCCTCTGGGCGCCGGTGACCCAATACAGCGCCTACCTGTTCGGCATCGCCATGGGCCTGCTGTGGCTGTCCACGGTACCGCTGACCAATGGCACCGTGGCCACGCTGTTCGGCGTGCGCAACCTGTCGATGCTCGGCGGCATCGTGTTCCTGTTCCACCAGCTGGGTGCGTTCCTTGGCGGCTGGCTGGGCGGCGTGGTGTATGACCAGACCGGCAGCTATGACCTGGTGTGGCAGATCTCGATCCTGCTCAGCCTGCTGGCCGCGGCGCTCAACTGGCCGGTGCGCGAACGCCCGGTCGCCCGCTTGCAGGCCCAGACGGCATGAACCGCCTGCTCGGCCGCGGCCTGCTGCTGGTTGCCGCAGTGCTGGTGTTGGCGCTGGTGTGGTGGGGCTGGCACAAGGGCGGCCTGGCACTGATGCAGTTGGGCATGAGCCTGTGTTAAGCGCTACCCTGCACAGTCAAGGAATCATGTGCAGGAGACCGATATCATGCATGCCCGCTGGCTGACCCTACCCCTGCTGGCCCTGGCCGCCGCCACTTCGAGCTGGGCGGCGGACTGCCCGGCGCTGCTCCAGGGCAGCCTGCCCGAGCTGCGCGGCAAGGAGCAGATCGACCTGTGCCAGCGCTTCGCCGGCAAGCCGCTGGTGGTGATCAACACCGCCAGCTATTGCGGCTTCGCCCCGCAGTTTGAAGGCCTGGAGGCGACCTACAAGGATTACCGCGAGCAGGGCCTGGAAATGCTCGGCGTGCCGTCCAACGACTTCAAGCAGGAAGACGCCGACAGCGAGAAGACCGCCAAGGTCTGTTACGCCAACTATGGCGTGACCTTCACCATGACCAAGACCCAGGCTGTTCGTGGCAAGGATGCGATCCCGATGTTTGTCGAACTGGCTCGGCAGAGCAGTGCGCCGAAGTGGAACTTCTACAAGTATGTGGTGGATCGCAAGGGCAAGGTGATCGGTAACTTCTCCAGCCTGACCAAACCGGATGATCCGGCGTTCAAGGCGGCGATCGACAAGGCGATTGCTTCGCAGCCTTGAAGGCGTTCAGGAATAGGCGCGGGGTGTCTGGCCTAGCGTTATTCAGGGTGTACAGTCAGTGACACCAGCCGGAGGACTACAGGCCGAACCATCAGCACACAGAAAAACGCCACTGGCATCGCCAGTTGATAAGCCTTCAGCACATTGTGCAGGTAGTCGACATCGATCCCGCCGTTGGCTGCGGTAATCACAAAGCACATTAGCAGTGCCATGATGGCTGACATGTAAAAAGCAAAAACATAGGGCGTTGTGCCTCGGTGCAGCTTGCGTCGGCGGCGCGGGGTAGCGAATCCAGTCATGGTACTTCCTCGATGATGGGTGGATGCGCAGGTTAGCAACGGCTGTGCGAGGTGCTGTAGACCTTGATTGGTGAGTTCTTTATAAAGAGAAACTTACGAATCAGCCAGGCATCCCATGGACCTACTCAACGCCATCCGCAGTTTCATCAAGGTCGTCGAGGCTGGCAGCATCGCCGGTGGAGCCCGCAGCCTGGGACTTACTCCAGCGGCCGTGAGCCAGAACCTGGCACGGCTCGAGACACACCTGCAGGTACGGCTTTTGACCCGTACTACCCGCAACATGGCCCTGACTCCGCCTGGCAGCTTGTACTACGAGCGTGTACGGCATATCGAGCGCGACCTTGCCCAGGCCGAGCAGGTGGTTATCACCCCGGACAGCGAGCCCCAAGGGCGGCTGTGCATCGCCTCGACCTCGGCCTTCGGCCGGCATGTGCTGGCGCCGTTGATCCCGGCATTCAGCGCCCGTTACCCGCTGCTTTCGATAGAGTTGGTGATGGCTGATCGCAAGGTCAATCACGCCCTCGAAGATGTGGATGTCAGCCTGCGCATCACCCCGCAGTTGGAAGACCACCTGCTGGCCCGGCATATCGCCCGTATTCCATTTGTCTGCTGCGCGTCACCTGGCTACCTGGCCAGCGCTGGTCGGCCCGCTACCCCGGAAAACCTGCAAGACCACAGTTGCCTGGTGTTCCGCTACCCGGTGGATGGGCGCTTGCTGCCCTGGGGCTTCATGCGCGACGGGCTGCGTTTCGAGGCCCGATTCGGCAGGGTATTGATCAGTGACGACATCGATGCGTTGACCCAGATGGCCCTGAACGATGGCGGCATTACTCGCCTGGCGGAATTCGTCGTGCGTCCGCACCTGGATGCCGGCCGGCTGGTGCCGTTGTTTGAAAACAATGGCGGTGGCCACGCTTATGCGCGGACTGAACCGATGGATGTCTATCTATGCTTGGCCGACCGCTTTGCGCTGACGACCAAGGTGCGTGTATTCATGGAATACCTGCAACAGTGCCTGGGTGAACAATGGCCCGTGCAGGCATGAAAAAACCGCCACGAGGGCGGTTTCTTCATGCCGCGGGTGACACTCAGAAGCGGTAGGTCAGCGAAGCACCAATGCCGTGGGCGCTGTTTTCGTACTTGGCTTGGTAGCTGCCTTTGAGGCCGGCCTCGGTCAGGCTGTGTGGCTGGTTGTTGACCTTGGTGTCCTCTTCCCACAGGTAGGAGTAGGCCACGTCGATGGTCATGTCGTCGGACGGGCTCCAACCGGCACCGATGCTGAAGATCTTGCGATCGCCAGTGGGGATGCGCGGCGAACGGTTGGTGTTGTTGGTCGGCGACTGGTCAACCGAGAAACCGGTACGCAGGACCCATTCCTTGTTGACCTTGTACGAGGCACCAATGGCGTGAGCCCAGGTGTCGTGCCAGTTCTGCTCTTCGGTAATGGTCGCGAACTGCCCGGCAGGGCCTGCCGGCACTTCGTTGTTGACCGTGATGTTCTCCAGGCGGCTCCAACGGGTCCAGGTGCTGCCTGCGTACAGGGTCCACTGGTCGTCCAGCTCGTGGGTTACCGAGAAGTCCACCGACTCGGGGGTCTTGATCTTCAGGGTGGCATCGAACTTGTTGCCGTCCAGGCCCAGCAGCGGGTAGCTGACCTTGGTCTTGCCTTCGAGCTTGTAGTCGACCATCGAGTGGTAGGTCAGGCCGACGCGGGTGCGGTCGGTGGCCTGCACCAGGATACCGATGTTGTAGCCAACCGCGGTGTCGTCGCCCTTGATCTTAACTTCGCCATCGGCCGGACGCAGCGGCGAGATACTGGCCAGGTTGGAGCCCAGTTCACCCTCGATGCGGTTGATGGTCGGGCCGAAACCGATCGAGACCTTGTCGTTGAACGCATAGCTCACGGTCGGCTGGAAGGTCACGACCTGAACATGGCTTTTCTTGCCCCAGTAGCGCGCGGCATCGTCGCTGCCGTAGTCGGTGACCAGGCCGAATGGCACGTAGACGCCGAAACCGACGCTCCAGTGGTCATCGATGGACTTGACGTAGTAACCCATCGGCACGCCGACCAGAGGCACCATGTCGCCGTCCATTTCCCCCCCTTTGTTGCTGCCGCGTCCGGAAATATCGGACTTGGCGATGACCGCGGCACCGCCAACGGTCATTTGATCGCGCTTCAGGCGGGACATGCCCGCCGGGTTGCCATACACGGTGCTGGCATCTTCGGCAGAAGAAGAACGACCCGCAAAACCTGTCCCCATGCCGCTGATGCTCTGTTCGTTCAGGGCAAAGCCGCTGGCGAGCAATTGGCTGGAAGCGAGGGCAACGGCAACGCCGAGAGAGGTTTTGAGCATAACTTTTTTCATTATTAGAAACTCCTTGGGATCTCCGGGGCGAAACGCTACCAACAAATGTCGCGCTGCGCTATAGGCTAGAACGCAGGAGATAGAGCGGTTTTGTAGGACAATCCGACCAAAATTCCGTTTATTCCGGTTGTAGGACGTGGCTGTTCAGGAGGCGTGGGTAAGCATCGGCTCGATGCACTGGTGCCAGGCGTGGGTGAAATCCCGCAGGCGCCCCTGGGGGTGGAAGGTCTGCCGCCAGATCCGCGCCAGGCCCAATAGATCGTCGGCGGCCGGCAGCGGCGTGGCCTGCTCTTCTATCAGCATCCAGGCGATGGCGGTGGCATAGCGCAGGTTGACGGTGAGTTCGAGGTGCGGGCCACCGAGGAAGGCGTGCTGGCTGGCCAGGCCACGGACCAGGCTGGCCAGTTCGGGGTCGCGTGCGAGGTATTCGTCCCATAAACAACGGTGACGATTCTCACCGATCCGGTAAAGCCCATGGCCGCGTCGGTCATGCAGGGCAGCCCCCAGCCCCGACTGGCTTGCAGCAACGCCCAGTAACAAAGCTTCTGCGCTGTCGCAGTGGCGGCCCAGGTAGATCAGGGTCGGTCGGATCACGTATCGACTCAACTCGTTCGCAGCGATGCCCATGATGGCCTCTTACGAAAAGGGCCGACGGGCGCTGGAGCTTGGCAGCTGGTGAGTGGTCAGGCCCGCCGGAAGCGGCAGGTGCCGCTCGAGTTGAAGTGTAGTGTGATAACTGTGGTGTAAAGGGCTGTTTTTAAATCGATTGCAGCCAGAAGGCGCGGAGCATATGCCCGCTGGCGATTAAGCCAATTACCTTCAGGCTGGCGCGTGCAGGGTGTATTCATGACGCGAATTACCCCTCATTCATTCATGCCGTCAACGACTGGCGCGCACGCTCGATGACAGCCTGCAGCGGCTCGGCCCGGTTGTATTGTTCCGGATAGAGGCGCTCGCTGTGGCAGGCGACACCGTATTGGTCGACCAGGGTGAAGCTGAAGCTGCCCTTGCGTGGGGCAACGATAAGGCACTTGAGTGGAGCGAAGGCCTGGGAAAGGGTGCCAAAGGCAGCCTGGATTTGTTGATGGTTACTCATATTGTTGGATGTTCCTGCGTAAGACACGGTGATTGATCCGTGCACAATAGAAACGTTCCAGTGACGTCTTTATTAAGGAGACGCAGAACCTGACTGGAACAGGGCAGCCAGAGGGGCGCATGCAATAAATGGCGCTGGGCTGACTGGTAGGTACGACAGAAGGCAGGCAGCACACCGACACCAGGGTTCTGGGCATCGGGGAAGATCCTGATCAATCTGAAAACGTGATTCGTGCTGGGCAGGGTTTGCCGAGTGAATCATCGAATGGGCCGGTCCCGATGGGGCAGCGCCTGCTCGTCTTGAGCGTCGGGCTGTAGGGACTAAGTGGCCAGAATGACTTCAGCTGGGTACTAACAGGGCGCAACCCTACGCGAACATTCAAGGGTTGGCAAGTTTTTATTTCTTGCGGTAAGCCGACCATTATGTCGCCTATTGCACCTGCTGTGAAGAGGGGGAAATACCCCGGCAATTGTCTGGATGTACCCTTTTCGGGCGCAGTCGTGCCGTTTGTTGGTGCACTTGTACACACTCGCCCGGAGACTTGTAACGCTCTAGCAACATCCTGTGGAAGGCTCGCCAATGACTTGACTAAGGGCTTAAGTCAATGAAAAAAAACACTAATTTTTGCTGGTGAAAAAATCGACAGTTTGACTGAAAGCCCCATTTCACAGGGGTTTGCGGGCTGCCTTCAGGGGTTGTCCACCGACTTATCCACAGGTTCTGTGGATTGTCCCGGGCGCTTGCTCTAGGACGGGCGTGCCAGCTGTTTTGTCGATTGTCCGACAATGGGTGGCGCGGTCTGGCACGGGCATTTTCACCGTGAAAACGTCAAGAAAAAATCATCGAAAAAAATGTCGATCAGCCGAAAGTCGCCCGGGCCAGTTTGCGAAAAATCGAGTAGAGTGGCGCGCCTCTCGAGTCACCCTTGCTGTTGGTCATGAAGCTTCGCGGTAAACACTTCGCCAGTCCTGATGCCTCTCCATCGCTGCCGTCCCCCAAGCGCTTTTCCCTGAAAGTGGCCCTGTGGCTACTCGACAGCCCGCACCTGGGCGACAAGCCCAGTGTCAAGCACCTGGCCGGGCGCATGCTCAAGCAACCGGCGCGCCAGGGCGTGGTGGTGGCGCAAAGCCGCCTGGGGCAGATGCTCTGCCGGGACTGCGGCAATGCCCGCGACCGGCGTATCGGTCATGAGCTGTTGCGTCAGGCGGCCCGTGCCGGCGACCGTCGGGCACAGCTGGAGTTTGGCCGGTTGTGCCAGGCCCAGGAGCCTGAACAGGCCCGTTACTGGTTGGAGCTGGCAGCGGGGCAGGGTTCGCAGGAGGCGCGGCGGCTGTTGCGTCAGTGGTTCCCCGCCTGAACAGGCGCGGGCTTGCCCGCGACAGGGCTGCACAGGCAACCGCGTCAGCAGCCTGATAAGCTGCGCAGCATCAATCAGTGTTCGATCGGGGTAGGCATGACAGTGGATCTGACCAGCATTCTGCTGGGCTTGGTGGCAGGTGCCGTGCCTTGCCTGGGCTGGGTCATGCAGGTACAGCGCGGCCAGGGTGCGCGCAAGGCCGAGCAAGCGTTGCTTGCAGAGCGCCTTGCCGCCGCGCAGTTGGCCCAGGCCGGCCTGCAGGCGCAGTTGGAGGCCAGCCGTGACGAGATCAGCGACCTCAGCGAGGCCAACACCGTCAAGCAGACCCAGCTAGCCGCCCAGGGGCGTGAGCTGGAGTTGCTGCAGATCGACCGCGACAACAGCCGCGATGCCGCCCACGCCTGGCACCTCGAGCGCGCCACCCGTGAGGCCGAGCTGCGCCGCCTGGAGGCGCAGGCCGCACGGCTGGAGGCCGAGTTGCGCGAGCAGCAGGAAAGCCACCAGCAACGCCTGGAAGACCTGCAGGAAGCCCGTGACACCCTGCGCGCCCAGTTCGCCGACCTGGCCACCAAGATCTTCGACGAGCGCGAACAACGCTTCGCCCAGACCAGCCAGCAGCACCTGGGCCAATTGCTTGACCCGCTCAAGGAGCGTATCCAGGCCTTCGAGAAGCGTGTCGAGGAAAGCTACCAGCAGGAAGCCCGTGAGCGGTTCTCGCTGGGCAAGGAGCTCGAGCGCCTGCAACAGCTCAACCTGCGCCTGTCCGACGAAGCCACCAACCTCACCCAGGCACTCAAGGGCCAGAAGACCCAGGGCAACTGGGGCGAACTGATCCTGGAGCGGGTGCTGGAGCACGCCGGCCTGGAGAAGGGGCGCGAGTACCAGACCCAGGTCAGCCTCAAGAGCGCCGATGGCGAGCGGTTCCAGCCTGACGTGCTGATCATGTTGCCGGGCGACAAACAGGTGGTGGTCGATGCCAAGGTCAGCCTCACGGCCTACCAGCAGTTCGTCGGCAACAACGACGAGGCCGCGCTCAAGCAGCATGTGCAGTCGCTGCGCAATCACGTCAAGGGTTTGTCGAGCAAGGACTACAACCGCCTGGAGGGCCTGCACAGCCTCGACTTCGTGCTGTTGTTCGTGCCCATCGAGGCGGCCTTCTCGGCGGCGCTGCAGGCTGAGCCCAATCTGTTCCAGGAGGCTTTCGACCGGCAGATCGTGATCGTCAGCCCGACCACCTTGCTGGCCACCCTGCGGGTGATCGACAGCCTGTGGAAACAGGAACGCCAGGGGCAGAACGCCCGCGAGATCGCCGAGCGCGCCGGCTGGCTGTACGACAAGTTCGTGCTGTTCATCCAGGACCTGGACGAGCTCGGCGCCCGCCTGGCCCAGGTCGACAAGGCCTATGCCGCGGCACGCAACAAGCTGTGCGAGGGGCGCGGCAACCTGGTCAGCCGCAGCGAGCAGCTCAAGCTGCTCGGCGCCCGGGCCAGCAAGAGCCTGCCGGCCGAGCTGGTCGAGCGCGCCCTGACCGACGAGGCGCTTACTGAACCAGGCTCAGATGTCGATTGAGCAGGGCGCGCAGGGCTGCCGGCTTGACCGGCTTGGCCAGGTAGTCCAGGCCCGCGGCATGGACCAGGGCGATGGTCTCGTTGCGCCCGTCGGCGCTGATCACCACGCCGGGCACCGGCTCGCCCAGACGCGCCCGTAGCCAACCCATCAGCCCGGTGCCGGTCTCGCCGTCATCCAGGTGGTAGTCCACCAACGCCAGGTGCGGGCGCAGGCCTTTGGCCAGCAACGCCTCGCATTCGGCCTGGTTGCGCGCGGTCCACACCTGGCAGCCCCAGCGGCTGAGCAGGCTGTTCATGCCGATGAGGATGCTGTCCTCGTTGTCCACGCACAGCACCTGCAGACCGGCCAGCGGCTGGCCGGCCTGTTCCACGGGGGCGGGCGTCGCGGGCGCGGGGCTTCGGGCGATGGGCACGTTGACGCGGAACACGCTGCCCTTGCCCGGCCAGGAACGCACCTCCAGTGGGTGCGCGAGTACCCGGCACAGGCCGTCGGCGATCGCCAGGCCCAGGCCCAGGCCTTTTTCGGCGCGGGTCTGGTGGCTGTCCAGGCGTTTGAACTCCTGGAAGATCACCGCCAGCTTGTCGTCGGCGATGCCAGGGCCGCGGTCCCATACTTCCAGCCACAGGCTTTCACCTTTGCGTCGGGCGCCGAGCAGGATCGGGCCTTTGCCGTAGCGCAGGGCGTTGGTGAGGAAGTTCTGCAGCACCCGGCGCAGCAGCTTCATGTCGCTGTCGACCCGCAGGCGGCTGCCGCGCAGGCGGAACTCCAGGCCTTTTTCGGCGGCCAGTACCTTGAACTCGGTGCCGAGGGTATCGAACAGCTCGTTGAGGGCGAAGGGTTTGATGTCGGGGGTGACCTTGCCGTTCTCCAGGCGCGAGATGTCGAGCAGGTCGCTGATCAGCTCTTCGGCCGAGCGCAGCGAACTGTCCATGTGCCGCACCAGTTGCCGGGCTTCGTCGTTCATGCCCTCGGCTTGTTGCGACAGGGCGGCGGAGAACAGCCGGGCGGCGTTGAGCGGTTGCATCAGGTCGTGGCTGACGGCGGCAAGGAAGCGAGTCTTGGACTGGCTGACCGCCTCGGCGCGGCTCTTGGCCTCGGTCAACGCCTGGTTCAGCTGCGACAGTTCGTGGGTACGCTCGGCGACCCGTTGCTCCAGCCCCTCGTTGGAATCGCGCAGGGCCTGCTCGGCTTCGCGGAACGGGGTGATGTCGGTGAAACTCATGACGAAGCCGCCCCCGGGCATCGGGTTGCCGATCAGTTCGATCACCCGGCCATTGGGGAACAGCCGTTCGGAAGAGTGGGCGCGGCCCTGGCGCATCCAGTGCAGGCGCCGCGCCACATGCACCTGGGCCTCGCCCGGGCCGCACAGGCCGCGTTCGGCGTTGTAGCGGATGATGTCGGCGATCGGCCGGCCGACGCTGATCAGCCCGTCGGGGTAGTTGAACAGTTCGAGGTAGCGGCGGTTCCAGGCCACCAGGTGCAGGTTCTGGTCGACCACGCTGATGCCCTGGTTGATGTTCTCGATGGCCCCCTGCAGCAGCGCACGGTTGAACTGCAGCACTTCGCTGGCTTCGTCGGCGATGCGCACCACGTCCTCGAGCTGCATGTCGCGGCCTTCGATGGCGGCCTTGACCACCGCCCGGGTCGAAGAGGTGCCGAGCACACCGGCCAGCAGCCGTTCGGTGTGTTCAATCCAGTCGCCGTCGGCGTTCTGGTTGGGGTTGAAGCCCTTGCCCTGGCGGTAGGCGAAGCGGATGAAGCTCTGCCGGGCACGTTCCTCGCCGACAAAACGTGCGGCGAGCTTGAGCAGGTCGTCGATCTGTACCGCCAGCAAAGGTTTGCTGGAGGGGCGGGCGCTGGTCTGCTGGCCGATGAAGCGCCCGGCCTGCCAGTGCTCGGAAACCCGCGTGCGCGACAAGATCGAGACCCAGGCGAACAGGGTGAAGTTGCCCGCCAGCGACAGCACCACGCCCTGGGTCAGCGGGGTGATTGGCAAGTTGAGCGGGTTGCCGTGCAGCCAGGCCAGGCCCGGGAACAGTTGCAGCGACCAGCCCAGGCTGTGGGCGGCGATCGGCAACACCAAGGTGTAGAACCACAGGAAGATGCCGGCGGCCAGGCCCGCGAACACGCCGCGGCGGTTGGCCTGCTTCCAGTACAGCGCGCCGAGCATCGCCGGGGTCAGTTGGGTGACCGCGGCGAAGGCGATCTGGCCGATGGTCGCCAGACTCGCGGTGGAGCCAAGCAGGCGGTAGCTGACGTAGGCCAGCAGCAGGATCACCACGATGGTCACCCGCCGCACCGAGAGCATCCAGTGGCGGAACACCTCGAACGGCCGCTCGGCGTTGTTGCGGCGCAGCAGCCAGGGCAGCAGCATGTCGTTGGAGACCATGGTCGACAGCGCCACGGCCTCGACGATGACCATGCCGGTGGCCGCCGAGGCGCCGCCGATGAACGCCAGCAGGGCCAGGCTCGGGTGGGCCTCGGCCAGCGGCAGGCTGATCACGAAGGAGTCGGAGATCACCGTGCCCGGCAGCAGCATCTGCCCAGCCAGGGCGATGGGCACCACGAACAGCGCGGCCAGGGCCAGGTACAGCGGGAACACCCAGCGCGCCAGGCGCATGTCCTGGGGCTCGATGTTCTCCACCACGGTGACGTGGAACTGCCGGGGCAGGCAGATGATCGCCATCATCGCCACGGCGGTCTGCACCACCATCGACGGCCAGTTGATGGTTTCTTCCCAGTAGTCGTTCAGGTGCACGGACTGCCGCGCCTGGGTGAACAGGTCGTCGAAGCCGTCGTACAGGTTGAACACCACGAAGGCGCCCACGGCGAGAAAGGCCAGCAGCTTGACCAGTGATTCGAAGGCGATCGCCAGGACCATGCCGCGGTGGTGCTCGGTGACGTCCAGGCTGCGGGTGCCAAAGACGATGGCGAACAGCGCCAGCACCAGCGACACCACCAGCGCGGTGTCCTGCACCCGGCTGCCAGTGGCGTCGGCATTGGCGCCGATCAGCAAATTCACCCCCAGCACGATGCCCTTGAGCTGCAGCGCGATGTACGGCAGCACGCCGACCAGGCAGATCAGCGCCACGACCACCGCGAGGCTCTGCGACTTGCCGTAGCGGGCGGCGATGAAGTCGGCAATCGAGGTGATGTTCTGCTGTTTGCTGATCAGCACCATCTTCTGCAGCACCCAGGGCGCGAAGATGAGCAGCAGCACCGGGCCCAGGTAGATGGGCAGGAACGCCCAGAGCTGCTCGGCGGCCTGGCCGACCGCGCCGAAAAAGGTCCAGCTGGTGCAGTACACCGCCAGCGACAGGCTGTACACCCAGGCGCGCAGGCGCGGCGGCAACGGCGTGCTGCGGCGGTCGCCGTAGAAGGCGATGGCGAACATGATGGCCATATAGGCCAGGGCAACCACGGCGATCAGCCCGCTGGACAACGACATGCAAACTCCGGAGCAAAAAAGAAAACGCGGTCCCGATCAATCAGTCTGGCACGCAGGGCGCGGTTCGTCAGCGCCGACGATGGTCGCAGTGGCAGGACGTCGCAGGCCCCGTGACGGGCGGGTATTGCCAACTAAGCCTGTCGGGCCATGTGTGTCCCCAGCCAGTAGAACACCGCCGCCAGCATCACCGACCCGATCAACAGATAGAACACCGTCACCGGCACCACATGCCCCAGCGCCAGGCCCACCAGTATCGGGCCGAGCCCCGCGCCCAGGTTGGAGAGGTTCTGCGCGCCATAGTAAACCCCGCGCAGGTGCTCCGGCGCGATCAGGTCGATGAACATGAATTCGGCCGGAATCACGATGATCTCGCCCAGGGTGAACACCAGCATGGCCAGACACCAGACCAGCGCCGAAGCGGCCACGGAGAATCCCAGCAACCCGGCAACGAACATGGCCATGCCAGCCATCAGCCAAGGCATCAGGCGCTGACGGGTGATGCGTCGGCCAATCAGGTACTGCAGGCCGATCACTGCGAGGGCGTTGGTGGTGACCAGGTAGCTGGCCAGGCGCGCCACCTCGGCGGGATCGTGCTGAGTCACCACCAAGTACTGCGACAGGTAGGCGGTGAACTGGCCGAACACCACAGCACTGAGCACGCCGCCTAGGGTGAAGCAGACCAGCCGCCGGTCGCGCAGCATGCCCAGGGCGACCTGGGCGAAGCTCGCCGCCTGCCCGGCCTCGCGCAGGCCCAGCAAGCTGCGTTCGCCCAGGCGGTAGTAAGCCAGGCTCAGGCCGAGGCCGATCAAGGCCGACACCACGAACGGCAGGTGGTCGTCCGCCTCTATCAGCATCACCCCGAGCATCGGCCCTGCGGCCCAGGCGATGTTGTTGAACGTGTACTTGATGGCGAATACTTCGCCGCGTCGGTTCTCTGGCAGCAGGGCGCAGAACCCGGCCTTGGCGGCAATGTCGACCACCGTCTGGGCCAGGTAGGCCACCACCAGGAAACAGAAGAACGGCGCAGCCGAGGTACTGGCCACGATGCCGACGAAGGCCAGGGCGAACACCAGGGTGCAGGCGACGATCAGCGTATGGCTGCGCAGGGTGTCGACCAGGTGTCCGCCGTAGAGGCTGAGCAGGGATGCCAGGAGCATCGCGCCGCCGACCAGCAGGCCGGTCTGGCCGACCGACAGGCCCAGGTGTGTTGACAGGTACACCACCAGATAGGGCAGTGTGATCGCCCGCGCCATGGTCAAGGTGAAGGTGGTGAACAACAGCAGGCGAACCGCGGTGGGATAGCCTTTCAGGGCGCGGAGCATCGACTGATCCTTGTCATTGTCAGCGGTCAAGCATATGCCAGGTGCCGGACTGGCTGCTATATCTTTAAAATCGATAACAGATAGAGAAATTACCCGTTATATAGATATTCTATGCAGGCATAAGATATCTCTACCTTACACAAGGGCAGGAGACACCTTATGCCATGCACCCAGACCCGCGCGCCTTCCTGGCGCCCGTTCAGCCAGTTGGCCCATCCCCGCGAAGTGATTCGCCAGTTCACCCCCAACTGGTTCGCCGCGACCATGGGCACCGGCGTGCTGGCCCTGGCCTTTCATCAGGTCCAGGTGCCGGGATTGGACAGCGTGGCCGAGGGACTGTGGTGGCTGACCATCGGCCTGTTTACCCTGTTCTGCGTCCTGTATGGCGCCCGCTGGATAATGTTCTTCAATGAGGCGCGGCGGATTTTCGCGCATTCCACCGTGTCGATGTTCTTCGGCACCATCCCCATGGGCCTGGCCACCCTCCTCAACGGCGCCCTGGTGTTCGGCTTGGCGCGCTGGGGTGAGGCCGTGGTGCCGTGGGTTGAAATGCTTTGGTGGCTGGACGTGGGCCTGGCGCTGCTATGCGGCGTGGCAATTCCCTACCTGATGTTTACCCGCCAGGAGCACAGCATCGATCAGATGACTGCGGTGTGGCTGCTGCCAGTGGTGGCGGCGGAGGTTGCCGCCGCCAGTGGCGGGTTGCTGGCGCCGCACCTGGCGGACGTTCACGCACAGTTCCTGGTGGTCATCACCAGCTATGTGATGTGGGCGGTTTCGCTGCCGGTGGCGTTCAGCATCCTCACCATCCTCATGCTGCGCATGGCCTTGCACAAACTGCCGCCGGCCAACATGGCCGCCTCCAGCTGGCTGGCGCTGGGCCCGATCGGTACCGGTGCGCTGGGCATGCTGGTGCTCGGTGGCGATGCGCCGGCGGTGTTCGCCGCCAATGGCCTGGGCGGCCTCGGCGAGGTGGCCCGTGGGCTGGGGCTGGTGGCCGGTATCGTGCTGTGGGGCGCCGGGTTGTGGTGGTTGCTGACGGCGGTGCTGATCACCCTGCGCTACATGCGCCAGGGCATGCCGTTCAACCTGGGTTGGTGGGGGTTCACCTTCCCCTTGGGCGTGTACTGCCTGGCCACGTTGAAACTGGCCGCCTGGCTGGGCCTGGTCTTCTTCACGGTGTTCGGCCAGGTGCTGGTGGTGGCGCTGGCGCTGCTCTGGCTGCTGGTGGCCAGCCGGACCCTGCGCGGGGCGTGGCGCGGCGAGCTGTTCGTGTCACCGTGCATTGCCCAGCGCTGATCGGCCTTACAGGTTGGGTGTGTAGTCGAAGGCGCTGGCGGCTTGGATATCGGTGAACGGGGTGACGGCCGCATGCTTGTTCATCACGCTGTTGACCAGAGAGCCTGGGAACATCTGGATGCCGTTGTTGAAGCGTTCCACTTCGCCGTTGAAAATCACGATGGCCGCGCCGACGTTCTGTTGCTGCTCGGCGATTTCGCGCATGAGGTTGTTCATCAGTTCCGAGGCCTTGAGATCGGGGTAGGCCTCGAAGGCCACGCGCAGCCCGCCGAGCAGCGAACGGGTTGCGTCCTCGGCCTTGGCCAGGGTCTTGCCGTCCGCCTCGACAGGCAGCTCGGCAATGGCGCTGCGCAGGCGGGTGATTCCGGCCAGCACGCCTTGTTCATGGTCGCGGTACAGGCCGGCCTGCTCTTGCAGCGCATCGAGCACCTTGGTCTTCTGCCGCTCATAGGTCAGCACATCGGCCCAGGCGCGTTTGACCCGGTTATGGTTGCCGACGATGCCGTTGTGCAGGCTGATGACGATCAGCGGTACGCCGATCAGCACGGCGAGCAGGATAAGGGCGAAAAGGTCCATGTCATTGTTCCGTCTGTAGCTGTGCCGGGGTAGGCACGGTGAAATTGTCGTCGTGCTGCTCGGCCAGGATGTGCACGGCGTCGAGCAGAGCGCTGAGCTGAGGCAGGTGCACGCCGTGGTCGATCAGCAAGCGGAAATCGCTCGCGCGGGACAGCTCGCAAGTCAGCTTGAAAGCGAGCGGGTTGTCGTTGCTGCTCAGGCACAGTTGCCCGTGCTGCGAGAACTCCAGGTTGGGCGTATCAAGCTGGCGATGCAGGTCGATCAGGTGCAGCACCGTCACCGGCTTGGCGAAGCGGGCGCAGGCCATGGCCGAGCTGCCAGTAAGGCTGAAGGCGCGGTCGAAGTCGCTTGAGGCGGTCTTGAAGTGGTGCTCCATGTCGACCATGGATGAGCGGCCGCCGCTGCCGCCACCCAGGGCGATTCCCTGCACCCAAGGGAAGTCGATCACCAGGCTGTAGCGATCGTATTCCTGGTAGGAGGTCACGGTTTTCGAGGTCGTGCCGCCCTTGCCATCGGACTCGGTTTCCTGGTGGGTCTGTTTGTCCACGTAATGCAGGTGGTACCAGCGGTAGTTGAAGCTGTGCAGCCGACCCTGATAGTGGCCCTGCACGGCGCGGCGCAGGAAGCGCTTGTGGTTGCCGCGCACATAGTCGCGAAACTCGATTTGCAGGCCCTTGAGCAACTGGCTGTCGGTCACCGGGATTTCCTGCAGGCCGGCGGTGATCAGGCTGGAGCGCTCGGCCAGGTCGTAGGCAAGCTTGGGGATGAGCTTCCTGCGCTGATAAAGGACGATCAGGCTGAACGCAGCGCCACCGAGCAGGCCGAGCGTGAGGTTGGACGCAAGCTGCGGCACGCTCTGGCCCAGCAGCTTGGCCAGCGGCGCCAGCAGCGGCTCGTACGCCTGCAAGTAGCCTGCGATGCTGGCAATGGCCAGTGGTCCACAGAGCAGGGCCATCAGCCAGGGCACCCGGTTGTCGAACTGCATGTTGCCGTAAAAGGCGGCCATGGCGTCCACGGCGGCCAGCAGTTCCTGCTTGGTCGTCGCCGTGCGTGCGGTGTGGCTGGCCGCCCGCACTGTGCGTTTGAGCCGGGCGTTGTGGGTATTCAATTGAATCAATGGCTGGCCTTCATCCCTGTCCAGTTCGACCCCAAGTGGCGCACCTTTGCGCGTTGGTGAGGGGCGGCAGTCTGCCAGCTTCGCGGTTGCCGTTCCATCGTGTCGAGCGACAGGCGCTGAACTGACAGCCGCTGCTTCTGCCACAGGCGTGGCGCAGCCGAAACCTATGGAAGGAGCAACGGGCTTGCCTTCATCGTCCATTCCCGTGCAGATTTGTGGCTTTATGCGCTGAACGTGCCTCCAATGACAAAGCCCAACCAGGTACACGGACGATGAGTCACCCCTCGCAATTCACCCTGCTCGGCAAGCGGCGCTTCCTGCCGTTCTTCATCACCCAGTCGCTGGGTGCCTTCAACGACAACCTGTTCAAGCAGTCATTGATCCTGGCGATCCTCTACAAGCTGAGCCTGGAGGGCGACCGCTCGATCTGGGTCAACCTCTGCGCCTTGCTGTTCATCCTTCCGTTCTTCCTGTTCTCGGCACTGGCCGGGCAGTTCGGCGAGAAGTTTGCCAAGGACCGCCTGATCCGCGCGATCAAGCTGGCCGAGATCGTCATCATGGCCATTGGCGCGACTGGTTTCGTCACGCACCACCTCGAGCTGATGCTGGTGGCGCTGTTCGCCATGGGCACCCACTCGGCGCTGTTCGGCCCGGTGAAGTACTCGATCCTGCCCCAGGCCCTGCGCGAAGAGGAACTGGTGGGTGGCAACGGCCTGGTGGAGATGGGCACCTTCCTGGCGATCCTGGCGGGTACCATCGGTGCCGGCGTGCTGATGTCTTCCAGCCAGTACGCAACGTTGGCCGCTGCGGGCGTGGTGGGCACCGCGGTGCTGGGCTACCTGGCCAGCCGCTGGATCCCGCGGGCGGCGGCCGCCGCGCCGCAGATGAAGCTGGACTGGAACATCTTCAAGCAGTCATGGCTGACTCTGCGCCTGGGCCTGGGCCAGACCCCGGCAGTGTCGCGCTCGATCGTCGGCAACTCGTGGTTCTGGTTCGTCGGCGCGATCTATCTCACGCAGATCCCGGCCTACGCCAAGGACTGGCTGCACGGCGACGAGACCGTGGTCACCCTGGTGCTGACCCTGTTCTCGGTAGGCATCGCCGTCGGTTCGCTGCTGTGCGAGCGCCTCAGCGGGCGCAAGGTGGAAATCGGCCTGGTGCCGTTCGGCTCGTTCGGCCTGACCCTGTTCGGCCTGCTCTGGTGGTGGCATTCGGGGGACGTCCCGGTCGGAGCCGCGCCCCATGACTGGCTGACCTTGCTGGGCATGAGCCAGGCCTGGTGGATCATGCTGTCGATCGTCGGCCTGGGCATCTTCGGCGGCTTCTACATCGTGCCGCTGTATGCGCTGATCCAGGCACGCACCCCGGAAGGTGAGCGGGCCCGGGTGATTGCCGCCAACAACATCCTCAACGCACTGTTCATGGTGGTGTCGGCGATCATCACCATCGTCCTGCTGAGCCTGGCCAAGCTGAGCATCCCGCAGCTATTCCTGGTGGTGTCGCTGCTCAACATCGCGGTCAATGCCTACATCTTCCGCATCGTGCCCGAATTCACCATGCGCTTCCTGATCTGGCTGCTCAGCCACTCGATGTACCGGGTCGAGCACCGCGAGCTGCAGCGCATTCCCGACGAAGGCGCGGCGCTGCTGGTGTGCAACCACGTGTCGTTCGTCGATGCACTGCTGATCGGCGGCGCCATCCGCCGGCCGATCCGGTTTGTCATGTACTACAAGATCTACAACCTGCCGGTGCTCAACTTCGTGTTCCGCACCGCCGGTGCCATCCCCATCGCCGGGCGTGGCGAGGACGAGGCCACCTACGAGCGTGCCTTTGCCCGTATCGCCCAGTACCTGGCCGACGGCGAGCTGGTGTGCATCTTCCCCGAAGGCAAGCTGAGTTCGGACGGTGAGATCGATGTGTTCAAGGGTGGAGTGAACCGCATCCTGCAGGAGACGCCAGTGCCGGTGATCCCGTTGGCGTTGCAGGGGTTGTGGGGTAGCTTCTTCAGCCGTGACCCGAACAAGGGCTTCTTCAAGCGCCTGTGGTCGCGGGTGACCCTGGTGGCCGGCGCCGCCATCCCGGTGGAGGCGGCGCAGCCTGAAGTGCTGCGCGAGCAGGTGAGCCTGCTGCGCGGCGACATGCGCTAAGGGAAAAGGAGGGAGGTCAGCTGGCGCTGACCTTCAGGCCGACCAGGCCGGTGATGATCAGGGCGACACTGGCCAGGCGGATCAGCGCCATGGATTCACCGAACAGGATGATCCCGGCGATCACCGTGCCGACCGCGCCGACGCCGGTCCAGATGGCATAGGCGGTGCCCAGCGGCAGCTCCTTCATGGCAAGGCCCAGCAGGCCGAGGCTGATGACCATGGCGCCGACCGTCAGAACGGTGGGCAGGGGGCGGGTGAAGCCGTCGGTGTACTTGAGGCCGACAGCCCAGCCAACTTCGAACAGGCCGGCGAAGAACAGGATGATCCAGGACATGGTGATTCTCCATCGTTATCAAAGATGGGGCCGTCCCCGGTATGTTCACGCACAGCGTCGTGAGGCCGTCCTCACAGTGCGCACTATAGTGCCCATTTGCCGAAGCTGGGGCAAGTTTCAAGGATCGGTGGTTGCCTCATCGCCGGCAAGCCGGCTCCCACAGGGTTAGCGCATGGCTGGCTTCATGCGGTCGGTGTGGGAGCCGGCTTGCCGGCGATGAGTCCGGGGCAGGCAACATCAATTTCTGGCAGATACGATGTTCTGTACCTCGGGCTCAGGCTCCTCCATTCGCCTGAACCACGTCGACAGCAAAGCCCCGGAGATGTTGTGCCACACGCTGAACAGCGCACTGGGCACCGCGGCCAGGGGCGAAAAGTGCGCCGACGCCAGGGCCGCGCCCAACCCGGAATTCTGCATGCCCACCTCCAGCGCCAGCGCCTTGCGCTGGGCCAGCGGCAGCTTGCACAGCTTGCCGGTCAGGTAGCCCAGCAGGAAGCCGAAGCTGTTGTGCAGCACTACCACCGCCATGATCAGCAGCCCCGATTCGGCGATCTTCGCCTGGCTGACCGCCACCACCGCGCAGACGATCATCACGATGCTTACCACCGACACCAGCGGCAGCACCTGCACCGCCAGCTGCACGCGGGCGCCGAGCAGGCGCTGGGCGAGCACGCCGAGCACGATCGGCAGCATCACCAACTGCAGGATCGACCAGAACATGTCCATGAACGAGACCGGCAGCCACGCCGAGGCGAGGAACCAGATCAGCGCCGGGGTAAGCAGCGGGGCGAGCAGGGTGGTCACCGCGGCGATCGCCACTGCCAGTGCCAGGTCGCCCCTGGACAGCCACACCATGACGTTCGACGCCGTGCCGCTCGGGCAGCAGCCTACCAGGATCACGCCCACGGCGATTTCCGGCGGCAGTTGGAACAGCTGGCACAACAGCCAGGCCACCCCGGGCATGATCACGAAATGCGCCACTACCCCCAACGCCACCCGCCATGGCTGGCGGGCGACGGCGGCGAAGTCGTCGAGCTTGAGGGTCAGGCCCATGCCGAACATCACCAGGCCCAGCAGCGGCACGATGGCGACCTTGAGGGCGATGAACCACTGCGGCTGAAGGAAGGCCAGGCAGGCGAACACCAGCACCCACAGGGCGAAGGTGTTGCCGACGAAGCGGCTGAGGGCGGCGAGGGCACGCATGGGGCAATCCTTGTTGTTCTGTTCAGGTGCCCCCGATCATACTTAAGACCAGCTCAGAATGGGCCAGCCGTTGGTTTGCGCGTGCTCGCGCAGCACCGGGTCCGGGTTCACCACGTAGGGGTGATCCACCTTCAGCAGCAGCGGCAGGTCGTTGCGCGAGTCGGAATAGAAGCTCGCGCCTTCGAGGTTTTCCTGTTCCTGGTCGAGCCACTCCAGCAGGCGGACGATCTTGCCCTCGCGGTAGGTGAGCACGCCGTGGGTCTTGCCGGTGAATACGCCGTTGACCGCTTCCAGCTCGATGGCGAGGTATTCGTCCACCCCCAGGCGCGCCGCGATCGGGCCGACGAGGTGGGTGCCGCTGGCCGAAATGATCAGAATCCGGTCGCCACGCTGGCGGTGCTCGGCGATGCAGCGGCAGGCGTCGCCGTAGATGATCGGCTCGATCACATCCTCTACCCAAGGCTCGACCAGGTGCTCCACTTCTTCCAGGGTGCGCCCGGCGATCGGCTCCAGGCTGAAGGCCATGTAGTCCTCCATCTGCAGGTGGCCTTTGCCGTAGGCTTCCATCAGTTCATGGTCGCGCTTGAGGAAACTCTTGCCATCGACCCAGCCCAGCCGGGCCATCTGCTCGCTCCACAACGACGCGCAGTCGCCGTGGATGAGGGTTTCGTCCAGATCGAAAATTGCCAGTGCCATGCGTTGAATCTCCTTAGGCCACTTCCCGTAGCGCCGTGGGGTCGATCGACAAGGATACCCGTTGTCCGTCCGCGTGCAGATCGCTGGCGCAACGATTGAGTACGTCCACCACCAGTTCAACGCCGCGCACCTGGACGCGGTAGCGGATCACGTTGCCCAGCAGGCTGTGGCTGCGGATCTCGCCATCCAGCTCGCCGTTCAGGCTCAGGGTGATCGACTCTGGGCGGATCGCCAGGCGCGCGGCCACCGGGCGTTGCAGCAGGCGGCTGGCGCTGTCGGCGTCGAGCAGGTTGTAGTTGCCGATAAAGCCGGCGGCGAACAGGTCCACGGGCGCGGTGTAGAGGGTTTCGGCATCGCCGCTCTGGACGATGCGTCCCTGGTTCATCAGGACGATGCGGTCCGACATGGTCAGGGCTTCTTCCTGGTCGTGGGTGACGAAGATGGTGGTAAGCCCCAGCTCGCGCTGGATGGCGCGGATCTGTTCGCGCAAGTGCTTGCGGATACGCGCGTCCAGCGCCGACAGTGGCTCGTCGAGCAGCAGCAGGCGCGGGCGGGTGACCAGCGAGCGGGCCAGGGCCACGCGCTGGCACTGGCCGCCGGACAGCTGGTGCGGGTAGCGCGTGGCGAAGCTGCCGAGCTCGACCAGGTCGAGTACCTCGCGTACCCGTGCCTGGCTTTCGTCGGCCTTGACCTTCTGCATGCGCAAGCCAAAGGCGATGTTCTGTTCCACGGTCATGTTGGGAAACAGCGCGTAGCTCTGGAACACCATGCCGATGCCGCGCTTCTGCGGGCTCAACGGCACGATGTCCTGGCCGTCGAGCAGGATCCGCCCGCTATCCACCGGGGTCAGCCCGGCGATGCAGCGCAGCAGGGTGGACTTGCCGCAGCCGGAGGGGCCGAGCAGGGTGACGAACTCGCCGCGCTCGATCTGGCAGTCGATGTTTTCGAACACCGGGCTGCCGGCGTAGCTCTTTTGCAGTTTCTGTACGCTGACGAAGCTCATGTCAGGTCTTGTCCTTGTTCAGGCGGTTGGCGACCCAGGTCAGCACCAGCACGAAGGCGAAGTAGGAGATTACCAGGGCGCTGTTGAAGTGGCCGCTGCTGTTGCGCATGTTGTTCAGGTACACCTGCAGGGTCTCGTAGCGGGTGCCTACCAGCAGGTTGGCGAACACGAACTCGCCGAACAGGAACGAGAACGACAGCAGCAGCGCCACCATCAGGCCTTTGCGCAGGTTCGGCAGTACCACCAGGAACGCCGCCTGCCAGGTGCTGGCGCCGAGCAGTTGGGCGGCGTCCATCAGGTCGCGCAGGTTGATGGCCTGCAGGTTGTTGGTGATGGCTCGATACATGAACGGCAGGGCGATGGTGAAGTAGCAGCCGATCAGGATCCACGGCGTGCCGACCATGGCCATCGGTCCGCTGCCGTAGAGTTGCAGCAAGCCCACCGCAGACACCACGGGCGGCACCGCGAACGGCAGCAGGATCAGCACGTTCATCAAGGCGTCGAGCTTGGGGAAGTGGTAGTGCACCACGAACAATAGCGGCAGGATCAGCACTACCGACAGCACCAGCGCGCCCACGCACACCAGCAGCGACTGGCCGAAGGCTGCGAGAAAGCGCGGTTCGCTCCACAGCGCCACATACCACTTGAAGGTCAGCCCGCTGGGCAGCAGGGTGGCCGACCAGCTGGTGGCCAGCGAATAAAGCAGGGTGCCGGCCAGTGGCAGCAGCAGGATGAGGAACAGCAGGTAGACCACCACGCTGTGGTAGAGCCCGCCGGCTTTGTTTTCAGCGCGCATGGTAGCTCCTCTTGAGCAGCCATTGATGGGCCACCGTGACCACGGTCATCAGCCCCACCAGCACCATCGCCAGGGCGCTGGCCAGGTTCGGGTCGAGGCTGATGTCGCCGGCCACAAGGCCGGCGATACGGATCGGCAGCACGTTGAAGTTGCCGGTGGTCAGGGCGTAGACGGTGGCGTAGGCGCCCAGGGCGTTGGCCAGCAGGATGACGAAGGTGCCGAGCAGCGCCGGGGTAAGCACGGGCAGGCCGATGTGCCGCCAGAACTGCCAGTGGCTGGCGCCCAGCAGCGCGGCGGACTCACGCCAGTCTTCGCGCAGGGCGTCGAAGGCGGGGTAGAGCAGCAACACGCCCAAGGGGATCTGGAAGTAGGTGTAGACCAGGATCAGGCCGGTCTTGGAGTAGATGCTGAAGTCGCCGAGCAGCCCCATCTGCTTGAGCAGCAGGGTGAGCGCGCCATTGAAACCGAGCAGGATGATGAAGGCGAACGCCAGGGGCACGCCGGCGAAGTTGCTGGTCATGTTGGCAAAGGCGCTGACGAAGTCGCGCAGTTTCGAGTCGACCTGGCGCAGCGAATAGGCGCCCAACGTGGCGATGACGATGCCGAACAGGCTCGACCAGAAGCTGATCTCCAGGCTGCGTTGCAATGCCTGCAGGTAGAACTTCGAGGCGAAGATCTTGCTGAAGTTGGCCAGGCCCCAGCCACTCTCGCTTTGCAGGCTGTTGATGGCGACCCAGGCCAGCGGCGCGATCTGGAAAATGATGAAGAACACGGCGAACGGCAGCAGGCAGAGCAGGGCCAGGTAGCGGCCGCGATGGCTTGCATTCACTTGAGCAGCTCCCGGCAGACCGGTTTGTCGTGGGCGGCGCCGAGCAGTTCGCAGATCGTGCCGCACAGCTCGGTCTGCAGCGGCTTGGCCGCAGGGTCGAGGCTGAAGGCTTCGCCGAACACGAACAGCGGCACTTCACGCTCCTCGGCGAGCAGGCCGTTGTGCGAGCGGTCGTTGTTCATGCCGTGGTCGGCGGTGACCAGCACCTGGTAGCCCTCCTCGAGCCAGCGCGGCAGGTAGTCGGCCAGCAGGATGTCGGCGCTGCGCGCGGCGTTGCGGTACTGGCTGCTGTCCAGGCCGTGGCGGTGGCCGGCGTCGTCGATGTTCATCGGGTGTACCAGGAGGAAATTCGGCGCATGGCGGCGGCGCAGGTATTCGGCGTCGGCCAGCAGGTGCGAATCGGGGTAGTGGTCGGCGTAGTAGAACAGGCCGTGCTGGATCGGCAGCTTGGGGGCATGGGTGTGGCGGTCGCGCAGCGGGTCGAAGGGCGAGCGGTTGTACAGCTCGCTCATCCAGTGGTAGGCCGCCGCCGCGGTGCCCAGGCCGGCCTCGCGGGCGTAGTGGAACACGCTGCGCTGGTTGGACAGGCGGTTGATGTTGTTGTGCACGATGCCGCTGTCGATCGGCGGCACACCGGTGAGGATGCATTCGTAAAGTGGTCGTGACAGCGATGGCAGCTCGCACTCCACGCGGTACAGCGCGGCGCGGTCGGCCTCGACATAGGCGTGCAGGTGGCCCATGGCGTGGTGGGCGACCTGGTGGTTGAGGCCGTCGAGCAGGACCAGGATGACGTTGTGTTGCATGGTGGCTCCGCAGGGGTATCAGTCGGTAGCGCGTCGCCCTCATCGCTGGCAAGCCAGCTCCCACAGGTCTTGCGCTGACCTTGTGGGAGCTGGCTTGCCGGCGACAGGGCCGGTTCAGGCAGAAGGGAATCTGCCCCTTATTCCATCTCGATGATCACCTGCTCCTGCCACTTCTGTGGCAGGGCCTTGGAGGTCGCTTCCCAGGCCGCAGCATCTTTGATTGGCTGGGCGGCCTTGTACTGCTCGTTGGGCAGCAGCTTGGCCTGTACGTCCGCCGGCAGCTTCAGGTGTTCGGCACGGATCGGCCGGGCGTGGCCGATGGCCAGGTTGGTCTGGCCGGCATCGCTGAAGATGTATTCACGGGTCAGCTTGGCTGCGTTAGGGTGCTTGGCGTACTTGTTGATGATGGTGGTGTAGCCGGAGATGACCGAGCCATCGGAGGGGATCAGCACCTCGAAGCGTTTCGGGTCGATCTGTTCGCGGTAGCTCAGGCCGTTGAAGTCCCACACCACGCCCACTTCCACCTCGCCTTTCTCCAGGGTCTGGATGGTCGGGTTGGCCAGCGACAGACGCTTCTGCTGGGCCAGTTTGGTGAACAGTTGCAGACCTGGCTCGATGTTGCTTTCGCTGCCCTTGTAGGCGATGGCGGCGGCAAGCACGCCGTTGGCGGCCTGGGCGGCGGTGCCGACGTCACCGATGGCGACCTTGTACTTGCCCTTTTCCAGGTCGTGCCAGGTGCTTGGGCGGTCCTCTTTCTTCACCAGATCCTTGTTGATGATGAAGGCGATGGTGCCGGTGTAGGCCAGCGCCCAGTGGCCGTCCTGGTCCTTGGCCCACGCCGGGACCTGGTCCCAGGTGCTTGGCTTGTAGGGCTGGGTCACGCCCTTGGTGACCGCGATCGGGCCGAAGGCCGCGCCGACGTCGCCGATATCGGCGCTGGCGTTGTCCTTCTCGGCATCGAACTTGGCGACTTCCTGGGCCGAGCTCATGTCGGTGTCGCTGTGCTTGAGGCCGTACTTTTTCGCCAGGTCTTCCCAGGTGCCTTTCCAGTTGGCCCAGGCATCGGGCATGCCCACGCTGTTGACCGTGCCTTCCTTGCGGGCGGCGTCTTCAAGGGCCTTGAGGTCCTGGGCCATGGCCGAGGTGCAAAAAGCGATGGCCGAACCGAGCAGTGACGCCATGAACAACTTTTTCATCCGAAGCTCCTTTGGTGGGTGCCTTGCATTCGTTGTTATGAACGGAAGCGGTGCTTGCGACCCCTTGGTCTAGGTCAGCAAACCTTGCGCCAAGGTAGGCCTGTTGCGTGACAGTTTGATGTAAGGGGCGGGGGCGGGTGGCAGGCCCAAGGCCCTGGAACTACAGCGTAGACCAGATCGAAAGCCTTGATTCGCGTGGGCTGGCGCGGATCTGGCATATCTGGCAAGTGCCCTGCGGCGCCTGTGTCACAGGATGTTCATCAGCCGTGCCTAGGCTTGCACTACGCTCCAACTGCCCCGTTTCGGGGCTGGACTAGTCCAGATAGGTAACCTTTGATGCAAGCGACGCCACCGCGCGCGGTAACAGCCATCTGCCACGCGCTGCAGGAGCAGATCGAACACGGCTTGCTGGCGCCCGGCGGCAAGCTGCCGGCCGAGCGCAGGCTCAGCGAGGTGTTCGACACCACGCGTATCACGCTGCGCGAGGCCCTGGTGCAGCTCGAGGCCATGGGCCTGATCTACCGCGAAGAGCGGCGCGGCTGGTTCGTCGCGCCCGAGCGTCTGACCTACGACCTGATCGAGCGCAGCCACTTCCATGCGATGGTGCGAGACCAGGGGCGCGAGCCGCGTACGCAGCTGCTGTCGGCGCGGCTGCAGCCGGCTTCGGCGGCGATCTGCGCGCGCCTGCGGCTGCCGGCGCTGTCCAGCGTGGTGCGGATCTGCCGGTTGCGGCGTATCGACGGGCGGGCGGTGCTGTATGCCGAGCACTATCTCAACCCGCGCTACTTCCCAGGAATCCTTGAGCTGGACCTGGCCCGGTCACTGACCGAGATCTATGCGCGGGAGTACGCGATTCACTATGGGCAGGTGTGCTTCGAGATCCTGCCGACGGCGTTGCCGGTGGAGGCGGCGGCTGCCTTGAAGGTGTCGGCTGGCAGCCCCGGGCTGCATATCACCCGGGTCAACAGCGACCAGCATGGGCACCTGATCGACTGTGACCTGGAGTACTGGCGCCATGATGCGATTCGCATCCGCGCGCAGGCGGGGTAAGGGGGCTGCTGTGCAGCCCATCGCCGGCAAGCCGGCTCCCACAGGTTTGGCGTTAGTCTTGAAGGTCATGTGATCCCTGTGGGAGCCGGCTTGCCGGCGATGGGGTGCGAAGCGGCCCTAGCTGGCGGCTCCGCCGGCTTCAGGGATGGCACCACCCCCAGCCGTCACCACTTGCACCGACAGCCGTGGCGTCGCCAGATCCAACCCCGCTTCATCGAGCTGGCGCTTCAACGCCAGGTTGAACGCCCGCGAAACCTCCCACTGCTTGATCGGAGCGGTCTTGAACCGCGCCCGCAGGATCGCCGAGCCCGACTCGAAACTCTCCACCCCCTGCAACTCCAGCGGCGACCAGATGTTGCGGCGCATCAGCGGATCATTGCGCAGCTTCTGGCCCACTTCGCGGATCAGGGTGATGGCCTGGTCGATGTTCATGCTGTGCGGGATGGCCACACGGAAGATCGCGTAGCCGAACTCGCGGGAGTAGTTCTTGATGCTCTTGATCTCGCTGAACGGAATGGTGTGCACGATGCCATCGATGTCGCGCAGGCGCACGGTGCGGATGGTCAGGCCCTCGACCGTGCCCAGGTGGCCGCCGACATCGACGTAGTCGTCGATGGCCAGCGAGTCCTCGATGATGATGAACAGGCCGGTGATCAGGTCGGCCACCAGCGACTGGGCGCCGAAACCGATGGCCAGGCCGATGACACCGGCACCGGCCAGCAGCGGGGTGACGTTCATGCCCATGTTGGCCAGGGCGACGATCACCGCGATGATGACGATCACCACGAACATCACGTTGCGGATCAGCGGCATCATGGTCTGCGCACGGGCGTTGGCCAGCCCGCGCCGCGAATGCACCAGGGCATGGTGCACGGCGGTGTCGGCGAGGATCCACACCAGCCAGGCGACGATCAGCGTGCCGGCCAGGCCCAGCAGGCGCAGGCTGACTTCATGGCCGTCACCCTCGGCGAAGCTGATCATCGAGTGGCCCCATACACGCAGGCCCAGTTCGATGAACAGCAGCCAGATGAACAGGTGCACCAGGACATAGCCGAAGTTGCGCAGGCGTTCGGTGTAGACCGCCTGGCGCTTGTTGGCGCGCCTGGGCTTGGCGGCATGGCGGCGGACCAGGCCATTGAGCACCATGCACACCACCACCAGCACCGTGCACATCAGCGACTGGCGCAGGGCGGTGCTGGTGTCGCCGGCGGAGACGAAGGTGGCGAACAGCGAAATTGCCACCAGGATCAGCGCCGGGATATACCAGAAGCTGCCGAGCAGTTCGATGGTGTCGCTCAGGGTGCGCCGGGTCAGGCGCCGTGACAGGGGCTGGTTGCGAATCAGGTGGGCGATCGGGCGGCGGAAGCGCAGGATGAACAGCCCGGTGCACAGCGCGGCGATCACATTGGCCAGGGTTGCCAGGGCGTGGGCCAGGTGGCTGCCCAGCGCGGTGGTCAGGCGTGGGTCGCTCATCGCCTCGCCGAACGCGGCGAAGCTGCCGATCAGCCACAGCGGGCGGAACGCCTGGTGCCGCAGAATGTGAAGGGCACGGTGGCGATGTGGGCCATCGAGCAGCGAGAAGGCAATCACGCAGATCGCCGAGAACAGGGTGCCGACCACCAGCGCGTAGGCCAGCACCATGGCCATCGACTTGCCCAGCGAGGAGGGCAGGGCGAAGCTCAGGTACACGGTGAACACCAGCGCCACCAGCCATGGGCCCAGCTTGCGCAGGGCAAAGCGCACCAGGTCCCAGGTCCGCGGGTGCTGCGGCAGGTCTTCGGTCAGGCCGAAACGCAGGCGCACACGGTGGCCGATCCAGTTGAAGGCATAGGCCAGCAGGCCCCAGACCAGGATGACTCCGGCGAAGCCGAACAGGATCGCCGGCCATTGATGCACCGGCACCACCAGTGCGGCCAATTCGTCCTGGGCCTGGTCGATTTCCAGCGACCAGCGCTTGAACGGGCTGGCATCGCCGCTGAACTGTTTCTCGAAATCATGCAGGGCACCGCCGATCAGGCCGAGCACGCCCTGTTCGACGGTGGGTTGCGATTGCCGGGTGGCGTCGCGCAGCTTTTTCAGGTCGGCCAGCAGCTTGGCGCGTTGCTGGTCGTTTTCCAGGTTCTTGATCACCTCGTCCAGGGACTTGCCCAAGGGCTCGCTGGCCTCGGGCTGGGCGGGCGTGCTGGAACCGAGCAGGCCGGGCAGGCCGGCGGCATGCGCTGGGGTGGCGAGCAACAGGAACAGCAGCGTGATGCAACGCAGGAGGGCTGGCACCGGGAAATCTACCTCAGGTCAAACGTTTGCCCGAGTGTAGAGGTTTACGACGGCAGTTTCTCGAGGATCTTCCAGCAGGTGAGGCCGAAAATGCCGAGGGTGCCGATCCACATCATCAGCACGCCGACATTGCGCTCGCGCAGGCTGAAACCGATGGTCAGCAGCATCAGGAACAGGAACACCGGCACGAACAGGGACAGGAACGGCGATGACATGGACAGCATCCTTCTGTTTTGGGGGCCATGTATCAAGCATAGCGCTTTGCAAGCGAGGCGGATTGACCGGGGGCAGGCGGTGGGCAAGTCGCACCGCCGCTCCCACGGGGGCGCGTGGGAGCGGGTTGGCCGTCAGGGCAGTTCGCGGCTGCGGTAGAAGGCGCCGAGCACCTTCACCAGGTGGGCCAGGTCATGGCTGCCGCACAGCTCGCGGATCGAGTGCATGGCGAAGGTCGGCAGGCCGATATCCACCGTGCGCACGCCCAGGTGGCTGGCGGTGATCGGGCCGATGGTCGAGCCGCAGCCCATGTCGCTGCGCACCACGAAGCTCTGCACCGGTACTTCCTCGGCCATGCACAGGTGGCGGAAGAATCCTGCGGTTTCGCTGTTGGTGGCGTAGCGCTGGTTGTTGTTGACCTTGATCACCGGGCCGGCATTGAGCTTGGGCCCGTGGTTGCCGTCGTGCTTGTCGGCGTAGTTGGGGTGCACGCCGTGGGCATTGTCGGCCGAGACCATCAGCGAGCGCTGGATGGTGCGCACATAGTCGTCGCCATCGGGCAGCAGGCGTTGCAGGGTCTGCTCGAGCATCGGGCCATCGGCGCCGCAGGCCGAGCAGGAGCCGACTTCCTCGTGGTCGTTGCACACCAGTACGCAGGTCTCGTCGCCTTCGGCGTTCAGCAGCGCCTGCAGGCCGGCGTAGCACGACAGCAGGTTGTCCAGGCGGGCGGCGGCGATGAAGTCGCCGTTCAGGCCGATCAACGCGGCGTCCTGGGTGTCGTAGAAGCTCAGCTCGTAATCCAGCACCACGTCGGCGTTGAGGTCATGCTCGCGGGCCAACTGCTCGGTGAGCAGGGCGCGGAAGTCGATGCGCTCGTCGCCGGCGACCTGTGCCAGGATCGGTGGCAGCTCGGTCTGCGGGTTGATCTGCCAGCCTTCGTTGGCGGTGCGGTTGAGATGGATCGCCAGGTTGGGGATCACCGCGATCGGCAGCTTGAAATCGATCAGCTGGCTTTCCACCTTGCCGTCACGGCGGAAGGTGACCCGGCCGGCCAGCGACAGGTCGCGGTCGAACCAAGGGGCTAGCAGGGCGCCGCCATAGACTTCAACGCCCAGTTGCAGGAAGCCCTGGCGCTGCAGCTCGGGCTGCGGCTTGACCCGCAGGCATGGGCTGTCGGTGTGGGCGCCGACCATGCGGATACCGCCGATCAGCGGCGAATGCTTGCCGAGCTTGATGGCGATGATCGAGGAATCGTTACGGGTCACGTAGTAGCGACCACCAGGCGTAGTGGCCCAGCTGTCGCGCTCGTCCAGGCGCTGGTAGCCGGCGGCCTCGAGGCGTTGCGCGAGGCTGGCGGTGGCGTGGAAGGGCGTCGGGGAGGCCTTGAGGAATTCGATCAGGCCGGCGTTCAGGGCATCGCGCATAAGTCACTCCAGACAGCAGTGGCGCGAGTTTAGCGTAAATGCTCGAAAAATTGTGTCAGCCCTATCGCGAAGCGTGGGAGCAAGCTTGCCCCGCGATGGGGCCCGAGTCTCAGAACGGCGCCGGACACTCGAATTTCAGGCGTTCGCCAGACACCGGATGGGTGAAGCTCAGCATCGAGGCATGCAGGCACAGCCGCTCATGGGCCGCCAGCGCCTCGGGGTTGGCGTACAGCCGGTCGCCGAGCAGCGGATGGCCGATCGACAGCATGTGCACGCGCAGCTGGTGCGAGCGCCCGGTGATCGGCGTCAGTTCGACCCGGCAGTGATCGCCGCAGCGCTCGACGATGCGCCAGAAGGTCAGGGCATGCTTGCCCTGCTCATGGTCGACCACGTGGCGCGGCTTGGTCGGCGGGTCGTAACGCAGGGGCAGGTCGATGCTGCCGCTGTCGAGCGCGGGCTGGCCCCAGCACAGCGCGGTATAGGCCTTTTCGGTCTCGCGGTCGTGGAACTGGCGTGACAGTTCGCGGTGGCTGTCGGCGTCGCGGGCGAGCAGGATGATCCCCGAGGTTTCCCAGTCCAGGCGGTGGACGATCAGGGCTTCCGGGTAGCCGTTTTCCTGCAGGCGGGTGATCAGGCAGTCCTTGTTGTCCTCGGCGCGGCCCGGCACCGACAACAGCAGGGTCGGCTTGTTGATCACCAGGACGGCGGCGTCTTCGTGAAGGATCTGGATGTTCGACAGCGGCATTGCTAGGTCTCGGTGAAATGGCGGAAAGCACTGGGGCCGCCTTGCGGCCCATCGCCGGTAAGCCGGCTCCCACAGGATCCCGCGTTGTCTGTGGGAGCCGGCTTGCCGGCGATGGGCTGCAAAGCAGCCCCAATGATTACACCCAGCTGCGCGATCAGCGATCAGGCAGGGTGATGTTCAGTTCCAGAATCGAGCAGCTGCCCTGGTTTTCCAGTTCGATCTGTACGTCGTCGTTGCCGATGTTGACGTACTTGCGGATCACCTCGACCAGCTCCTTCTGCAAGGCAGGCAGGTAGTCCGGGGTGCTGCGTTGGCCACGCTCGTGCGCCACGATGATCTGTAGACGCTCTTTCGCTACCGACGCGCTGCTCTGTTTCTGTCTGCCACGAAAGAAGTCAAAAAGGTTCATGGTTTATTTGCCTCCAAACAGGCGCGCGAAGAATCCTTGCTTCGGCACTTCGATGAACCGCAGTGGCTTGGGCTTGCCCAGCAGGCGGTCGACGGTGTCGCTGTACGCCTGGCCGGCATCGCTCTGGTCATCGAGGATGACCGGGATACCCTGGTTGGAGGCCTTCAGCACGGCTTGGGATTCGGGGATGACACCCAGCAGTTCGACCGAAAGGATTTCCTTGACGTCCTCGACGCCAAGCATTTCGCCCTTTTCGACGCGCTCGGGGTGGTAGCGGGTGATCAGCAGGTGTTCCTTGATCGGGTCTTCGCCCTGTTCCGCACGGCGCGACTTGCTCGACAGCAGGCCGATCATGCGGTCGGAGTCACGTACCGACGAGACTTCCGGGTTGGTCACGACGATGGCTTCGTCGGCGAAGTACATCGCCAGGTGCGCACCTTTCTCGATACCGGCCGGCGAGTCGCAGACCACGAAGTCGAACTGGTCCTTGAGCTCCATCAATACCTTTTCGACGCCTTCCTTGGTCAGCGCGTCCTTGTCGCGGGTCTGGCTGGCGGCCAGCACGAACAGGTTTTCCAGGCGCTTGTCCTTGATCAGGGCCTGCTGCAGGTTGGCCTCGCCGTTGACCACGTTGACGAAGTCATACACCACGCGGCGTTCGCAGCCCATGATCAGGTCGAGGTTACGCAGGCCGACGTCGAAGTCGACGATGACCGTCTTGTGCCCGCGCAGTGCGAGGCCGGTACCGATGGCGGCGCTGGTGGTGGTCTTGCCCACACCCCCCTTGCCGGAAGTAACCACGAGAATCTTGGCCAAGGTGTTTCACCCCTAAATAATTCGGGACAGACGTCCCTGCAAATACAAAAAACGGCAACGGGAAAAAGTTGCGCTAAAAATGCCGGCAAGTATCCGTTAAAGACGGGTTATGTTCAACACGTCGCCGGACAGGCTGACTTGTACGCCCGAACCCCACAGCGGGTCGCGGCGCAGGTCTTCGCACACTTTGTACTGGCCGGCGATGGAGACCATTTCTGCGGTCATCTGCAGGCAGAAGATGCGCGCCTTGGTATTGCCTTTGATGCCGGCCAGGGCACGGCCGCGCATGGCGCCGTACACATGGATGTTGCCATCGGCGAGAAGTTCCGCGCCGGGGCTGACCGAGCCGGTCACCACCAGGTCGCCGCCCTGGGCGTAGATCTGCTGGCCGCCGCGCACCGTCGAGGTGATGATCCGCGTCGGGCGAACTTCGGGTTCGGCCGGCGCAGCTGGCGGCGCTGGCGCGGGCTCGGGCTTCTTCACCTCGGGCTCCGGCTCGAGCGGCCGTTCGCGGGCGCCGGACGGCGGCAGCACCGGCAGGTCGATGGCGATCGCGGCGGCGATGTCCTCGATGCGGCTGGCGCGGATCGCCAGGGTGCGCAGGCCATGGTGACGGCACACGCGCATCAATCCGGGCAGGTCAATGGCGCTTTCGTCATGGGGCAGCTTGTCCAGGGCCAGCACCAACGGTGTGTTGCTGAAGAAATTCGGCGCCTGCGCGACCTTCGCCGCCAGCTGGCGGTCGAGGGATTCGAGGTCGTTGCGCGCCAGTTCCAGCACGGTGATGGCAAGCATGCTGCCCTTGAGCTGGAACACGGGGGCGTTATCGGGTGTCGGGTTGGGGCTCATGGTCTGCATAGACGGCTTGTTGCGAAAAAAGTGCCCTGACTTATAGCGATAAGACCGTTTGCCCGCAACCGATGTAGAATGCCGGGCTCATGTCTTGCCGGAAGCTTCAATGGAACGCCCGCGTTTTCGATCCTCTTTCCTTCACCCGCGATTCTGGGGGCTGTGGCTGGGCCTGGGCCTGCTGTGGCTGGTCGCCCAGCTGCCGTACCGGGCTTTGCTGGGGCTGGGGCGCGCCCTGGGCGCGGTGATGTACCGGCTGGCGGGTGAGCGCCGGCGTATCGCCGCGCGCAACCTGGAGCTGTGCTTCCCGGCGCTGTCCGGCGACGAACGGCAGCGCCTGCTCAAGGAAAACTTTGCCTCCACCGGCATCGCCTTCTTCGAGATGGCCATGAGCTGGTGGTGGCCAAAGGCCCGACTGGCGCGCCTGGCCCACATCGAGGGCATCGAGCACCTGCAGGCCGCCCAGCGTGAAGGAGAGGGGGCCATTCTCATGGCCGTGCACTTCACCACCCTGGAGATCGGCGCTGCCTTGCTGGGCCAGGTGCACACCATCGACGGCATGTACCGCGAACATGGCAACCCGGTGTTTGACTTCATCCAGCGCCGCGGCCGCGAGCGCCACAACGCCGACTCGCTGGCGGTGGAGCGCGACGACGTGCGCGGCATGCTCAAGCTGCTGCGCAAGGGGCGGGCGATCTGGTACGCGCCGGATCAGGACTACGGCATCAAGCAAAGCATCTTCGTGCCGCTGTTCGGTATTCCTGCTGCCACCGTCACTGCCACCACCAAGTTCGCCCGGCTGGGCAAGGCGCGGGTGATTCCGTTCACCCAGAAGCGCCTGGAAGATGGCAGCGGCTATCGCCTGGTGGTGCATCCGCCGCTCGCGGACTTCCCCGGCGAAACCGAGGAGGCCGACTGCCTGCGCATCAACCAGTGGGTCGAGGGTGTGCTGCGCGAGTGCCCGGAGCAGTACCTGTGGGCGCATCGGCGCTTCAAATCGCGGCCTGAAGGCGAACCACGGCTGTACGACAAGAAAAAGCGTTAGGGAGCGGGCTTGCCCCGCGACAGGGCCGGTACTGGCAACCACTGACTCCAGGAAGGATGCATGACCTCAACCACCGGCCTGATCCTCTCCGGCGGCGGTGCCCGCGCCGCCTACCAGGTTGGCGTGCTGGCCGGCATTGCCGAACTGCTGCCACCGGGCGCCGCCAATCCTTTTCCGGTGATCGTCGGCACCTCGGCCGGCGCGATCAACGCGGTCAAGCTGGCCAGCGGCGCCACCCGCTTCGCCGAGTCGGTGGAGCAACTGACGGCATTCTGGCAGAACTTTCGCAGCCACCTGGTGCTGCGCAGCGACTGGCCAGGCGTGATCCGCCAGGCCAGCCGCTTCGTTGGCCACAGCCTGCTGGGGCTCGGCGGCCAGGTGCCGGTGGCACTGCTCGACAGCCGCCCATTGCGCCGCTTGTTGCACGAGCATCTGGACCTGGACGGCATCGCTCACTCACTGGCGGCCAATCAGTTGCGCGCCATCGCCGTGACCGCGTTCGGCTACGAGTCCGGCCAGGCGGTGACCTTCTACCAGGGCCGCGACACCATCGAACCCTGGTTGCGCCACCGCCGCATCGGCATGCCCACGCCGCTGACCATCGACCACCTGCTGGCCAGCTCGGCGATTCCTTTGCTGTTCGCGCCGGTGCGCCTGGGCGAGGAGTACTTCGGTGACGGCGCGGTGCGCCAGCCGGCGCCGATCAGCCCGGCGCTGCACCTGGGGGCCAGTCGCGTGCTGGTGGTCGGGGTCAGCGGCAACCCTCAGCGACCCTCGCCGCCCTTGCCGACCCAGCGCGTGTTCAGCGGCCAGCAACCGAGCCTGGCGCAGATCGGCGGACATATGCTCAACAGCACCTTCATCGACAGCCTCGAGGACGATATCGAGTTGCTGCAGCGGCTCAATCACCTCAGCCACCTGCTGCCGGCGCACCTGGACGCCCGGCGCCTGGGGCTGGCGCCGATCGAGGTACTGGTGGTGGCGCCCAGCCAGCCGCTGGACGAGATTGCCGCCCGTCATCGCCGCGAGCTGCCGGCGGCGCTGAGGCTGTTCCTGCGCGGGCCGGGGGCGACCAAGACCAGCGGGGCAGGGGTGCTGAGCTACCTGCTGTTCGAGGCGAGCTATTGCAGCGAACTGATCGAGTTGGGGCGCAATGACGCCTTGGCCAAGAAGCGGGAGCTGTGCCAGTTCCTGGGGATTTGAGGTTTCCTATACCGGCGCTCACAGCTACTGCATTGGCCTCAAGGGATGCATTGTCTCTGTGGGAGCCGGCTTGTCGTGGCGACGAACCGCGGCGAAAGGGCCGCGCAGCGGCCCCTGTTCACTCGGCGATCTGCAACTTGCGCGCCTGGGTATACACGTATCGCAGCTTCTCGTACTCGAACGGCGAGTTGGTCTGCCCGTAACGGAAGTTGGTGGTGTAGCGCTTGTCCACTGCCCGCAGCACGGTGAGTTCCGGGTGGTCGCTGGCGGTGTCGGGCACGTTCAGGTAGTTGATTTCCTTCTCCCCCACATAGTCCACCACCAGCCCGGTGGTGTCGCGCAGGTTCGACGGCCCGAGGATCGGCAGCATCAGGTATGGCCCGTCCGGCACCCCGTAGAAGCCCAGTGTCTGGCCGAAGTCCTCGCTCTGCCGAGGCAGGCCCATCTTGGTCGCCGGGTCCCATAGGCCACCGACACCGATGATGGTGTTGAACATCAGCCGCGCGGTGATTTCCGCTGAACGCTTGGGCTTGAGCTGCAGCACGCTGTTGAACAGATTGGGCACGTCGCCCAGGTTGTTGAAGAAGTTGCTCACCCCGGTGCGCACGAGGCCGGGTGTGACGTAGCGGTAGCCGTCGACCACCGGCAGGAACACCCACTGGTCGAAGCGGTAGTTGAAGTGGTAGATGCGCCGGTTCAGCGACTCCAGAGGGTCGTAGATGTTCAGCGCGGCCAGGGTCGAGCGTTCGAACTCGCGCTGGTCCAGGCCGGGGTTGAACTTGAGCTCGCGCAGTGGATCGACGAAGCCGTCGGCCTCCACGGTGAGGGTTTCGGTCTTGTCGGCCTCCACCACGCTGGCACGCGGCGCGACTTCCTCGGCCAGGGCGCAGCCGCTGGCGAGCAGGGCGGTGACGAGCAGCAGTCTGTTAACCACGGAAGAACTCCAGCATGGCGTCGCTGTTGACGCGGTAGTTGAGGTTGCCGCAATGGCCGCCATGGGGGTAGAGCGTCAGGCGTTCGCCGAACACCCGGCGCAGGAAGCCGATGTCGCCGGGGCCGAGGATCACGTCGTCGGCGTTGTGCATCACGGCAATCTTCGGGTTGTCGCGCAGATAGTCCTCCAGCGCGTACAGGCTCACCTGGTCGACCAGTTGCAGCAGGCTGTTGCCGTCGGTGCGCGCGCGCCACATGGGGATCACCTGCTCGGTCAGGTAGCAGTCGAAGTCGCATTGCAGGGCGCGTTTGAAGAAGGGCTCCAGGCTGCTGCCCTCGGTGATCGGAAACTTCGGCGGAATGATCAGCCCACGACGGTTGATCAGGTCGGAGGTGAAGGCGATGTCGGCGGCCGAGAAGCGGAACGAGGTGCCGATGAGCATGGCCATCTGCTCGTTGGACAGGTGCTGGCGCGACTTCTGGAAGTCGTAGAGCAACGCATCGTTGAGGTCGATGTAGCCCTTGTCCTGGAAGTAGCGGGTGAGCTTTTCCAGCATCAGTTCATAGAAGGTGGTGCTGCGGTCGATGCCCTTGACCCGGGTCTGTACCAGCTTGTCCAGGTTGGTGATCGAGGTGTACAGGTTGACCGGCGGGTTGAGCAGCAGCACACGCTTGAACTTGAAGCTCTGGCGGGTTTCGTCGAGCTTGCTGACGAACGCCGCGTCCAGCGCGCCCAGGCTGTAGCCAGTGAGGTAGTACTCGCTGACCGGCAGGCGCGCTTGCTGGGCGCGCACCGCCTGCATGACCCGGTACAGGTCCTTGGCGTCTTCGCTCGACACCCCCGGGGTGGCGAAGCGCGAGGCGGCGCTCATGAAGTCCCAACTGGTGGGCGAGGACAGCTGCACCACATGGTAGCCGGCTTGGTAGAACAGCTTCTTCAGGTACTCGTTGATGCTGCTGGAGTAGGGCGCGCCGGTGCCGGCGATCAGGAAGATCAGCGGCGCTTCGTGGTCTTGCTTGGCCAGGCGGTAACGCAGTTTCTTCACCGACCAGAAATTATCGGGCAGGGTGAACTCGCGTTCCGGGCGCAGGGTGAGGCTGTAGTCGGCCTGGTCGATGTCATCGTCGCTGGGCAGCGTCGGGCGCTGTTCCGGCGGAGTGGTGGCGATGGTCGCCTCGAACGGGTTGGTCAACGGGTAACCGTAGCTCGCGGCATCAATATCCCGCGCCGAGGCGGCCGCCGCCATGAGCAGGCCACCTAGCAGGGCGGCGAGACGCAAAGATCGAAGCATGAAGTCCCCCAAGGAAAACGCAAGGTCGTGCATTACGCAGGCTAGGACCACGACAGGCTGGACAAAGTTGCCCGTCGCCCTGTCGTTCGTCGCACCAGATGTTGCCGCGCCAGCCAACGTTTGTCTTGTGCAACATAGCTGCGGGGCCATGATTTTGCCTTTCAGCGCCCCTGTGAGGGATCATGCAGCGTTTCCATTACCGCTGTTGGAGAACCGGATGTCTCGTACCTGGCCACTCTTTGTCCTGCTGGTGGGCCTGCTCCTGTGGCTGGCGGCCAGCTATGGCGTGCGTTATGGGTTGATGGAGGATGCCCGTTGGGTCGGGTTGTGCAGTGCGCCAGGGGACATCTGGCAATGCCAGGCGCGATCGTTGCTCGGGCTGGGAATTCATTTCCAGGTCATGGCCTGGGGGGCATTGGGCCTGGCGCTGGTCTGTCAGTTGTTGCCGGGGCGGGGCGGCTGGTGGCTGGCGGTGCTGGCGTTGGCGCTCGGGGTTCCGGCGCTGGTGCTGTATACCGCGAGCATCGCGGTGTTTGCGTTGGTCCTGGCGGGGTTGCGGCTGGTACGGTAAATGCGCAGCCGTTGGGCGGCCCATCGCCGGCAAGCCGGCTCCCACAAGGTCTGATGCGCTTTTCTGTGGGAGTCGGCTTGCCGGCGAATCGAGGAAGAAGTCCTCGCGCTCGGTTTCACGCCGGGCGCAACCTCAGGCTGCGCCACAACGCCCCGACCATCAATACGCTGACCACCGCCCAGCCCCACGCCTGCGGGTTCTGCAGCCCTTCGCGGAACAACTGCGGCGCCACTCCGGCACCCACGATGAAGGCCAGCAGCGCCACCTCCGCCCGCCGCGCCGGTACTGGCCGCAACAGATAGACCACCGCCGGCAGCAGCAATGCCGCGCTGGGGAAACTGCGATAGCGCGGATCGAACACCATCGCCAGCATGCTCACCGCTGCCGCGAACCCTGCCGCCAGCAACCCTGTGCCCGCGTGCTTCTCGAACCAGGCGAACAGCCGCTGACGCCAGCCGTCACGGCGGGCCAGCGCCAGCGCGCCGTGGGCCAGCACCAGCAGGTTCAGGCCGACCAGGGCAAACGTCCACAGCCATTCGCCGGCAAAGCGGGCATTGGTGCGCATCAGCTCACCCCACAGCCCCAGGCAGCCAGCGCCCAGGGCCGCGAGCAACGGCAACAGCAGAGCGGCGCGCTGGTCGGCCGGGCGCCCGGCCAGGGCCAGGGCCGCCAGCATCAGGATCACGCTGGCCAGCAACCATTGTGGCCAGAGTGCCAGGTTGCTTACCGGACCTTCGAGCACGCCCTTGTCCTGACGGTCGGCGTCGTACAGTCCCCAGTAGCCGCCCACGGCGCCTTCGCTGGCGCGCTTCCACGGCTGGTCGAAGGCTTCGATCAGGTTGTAGCGCCAACCGTTGGCTTCAGCCAGGGCAACGAAGCCGCGGATAAAGCGTGCTTCGTTGACCCGGCTCGGCTCGGCGGTTTCGCGCTGGCGGCCCTCGCTGGGCCAGCCGGTCTCGCCGATCAGGATGTCCTTGGGCGCAAAGCGGTTGCCGAACACCTGGCGCACCTCGGCGACATGGGCCAGCGCCGCATCGATGCCGCGAGGGTCGTCTTCCCAGTAGGGCAGCAAGTGGATGGTCAGGAAATCCACCGCCGGTGCAATCTGCGGATGCTGCAGCCAGAACTCCCAGACATCGGCGTAGGTCACTGGCACGCTGACCTGGCTTTTGACCTTGGCGATCAGGCCGGCCAGGCGCTCGCCGGTGACTTCCTTGCGCAGCAGCGCCTCGTTGCCGACGATCACCGCGCTGACCACGTCGGGGTTGGCGTTGGCCGCGGCGATCAGCAGCTCGACTTCCTTGTCGGTGTCCACAGGGTTGGCATTGACCCAGGCGCCGAGCATCACCTTCAGCCCGTGCTTGCGCGCCAGCGCCGGGATCGCCTCGAGACCCGTCATCGAATAGGTGCGGATGCACTGGAAACGTTCGCTGAGCAACGCCAGGTCGGCGTCCATGCGCGCCGGGCGCAGCCGGAACGGCTGGTCGAAGGGAGACTGGTCCTTGTCGAACGGGGTGTACGAGGCGCACTGCAGCTTGTGCGCAGGGCTGGCGGCGTCGGGCAGGTGCACCGGCTTGCCCAGCCCATACCAGAGGGCTGTCAGACATAGGAAGGCGAGCAGGCTGGCGAGCAGGTAGATCGTGCGCAACATCGGGCGGTCCATCGTCGTATTCGGGAACTGGGGCCGCACAGCAGCCCCGAAGGCCAGTGATAGTAGCCCGGCGCCAAGCGTTTGGCATGCAAGGATCGCGCAGACCGCCATGCTCGCATGGCGCTAATGGCACAGTGCTGTCGCTGATCGCTCGCTGAAGGTCGCTGACAGAGCAGGTCGCAGGTGCCGGCAAGTCGATGATGCAATCTCCAAGACCTGACGAGGGATGCTTTGATGGCGACTATTACAAGAATGCGACGTTTCCTGGGCGTGGGCACCGCCCTGGTTTTGGCCATGAGTACTGCGCAGGCGATGGCCAAGGAAGTCAGCATCGGTTACGTGGATGGCTGGTCCGACAGCGTCGCCACCACCAACGTGGCCGCCGAAGTGATCAGGCAGAAACTCGGCTATGACGTGAAGCTGCAGGCCGTGGCCACCGGCATCATGTGGCAGGGCGTGGCCACCGGCAAGCTCGACGCCATGCTCTCGGCCTGGCTGCCGGTGACCCATGGCGAGTACTGGACCAAGAACAAGGACAACGTGGTCGACTACGGCCCCAACTTCAAGGACGCCAAGATCGGCCTGATCGTCCCTGAATACGTCAAGGCCAACAGTATCGAAGATCTCAAGACCGATCAGAGCTTCAAGCAGAAGATCGTCGGTATCGATGCCGGCTCGGGGGTCATGCTCAAGACCGATCAGGCCATCAAGGACTACGGCTTGACCGGTTACAAGCTGACCGCCAGTTCCGGCGCGGCGATGACCGCGGAACTGGGCCGCTCCTACGCCAAGCAACAGTCGATCGCCGTGACCGGCTGGGTGCCGCACTGGATGTTCGCCAAATGGAAGCTGAAGTTCCTCGAGGATCCGAAAGGCGTGTATGGCGCTGCCGAGACCGTCAACAGCATCGGCAGCAAGGAACTGGCGAGCAAGGCCCCGGAAGTGGCCGAGTTCCTCAAGAAGTTCCAGTGGCAGTCCAAGGATGAGATCGGCGAGGTGATGCTGGCGATCCAGGAAGGCGCCAAGCCGGAGGCTGCAGCCAAGGACTGGGTGGCCAAGCATCCGGAGCGGGTCAAGGAGTGGACCGGCAAGTAAGCGCTGGTCGAATCGCGGGGCAAGTCGCATCGGCGAACCGCCGCTCCCACGAACAATGGGAGCGGGCTTGCCCCGCGATGCGTTTGCGGTTGTTGCAAATTTTGCAAAACACCGTTGCATCTAAGACTAAGGTCGTCTGGTTGGCGTCCAGCGGCAGCATAAAGTGGAGTCGGGTTCTCCCTAATCTGTGCTGCTAGGACAAAAACAATGAACGACAGCATTTACCAATCGATACAGAACAGTCCGCGCTTCAAGGAACTGGTCACCAAGCGCGAGCGTTTCGCCTGGATCCTCTCGGCGATCATGCTCGGCCTCTATTGCGCCTTCATCCTCCTCATCGCCTATGGCCCGCACCTGCTCGGCGCCAAGCTCAGCGCCGGCTCGTCGATCACCTGGGGCATCCCCCTGGGGGTCGGCCTGATTCTCTCGGCATTCGTGCTCACCGCGCTCTATGTGCGCCGCGCCAACGGCGAATTCGACGAGTTGAACAAGGCGATCCTCGAGGAGGCCAAGCAATGATCCGACACGCCAAAACCCTGGCCGTCCTGGCCTGCGGTGCCTTCGCACCCGCCGTGTGGGCCGCCGATGCTCTGACCGGCGAGGTGCAGAAACAACCGCTGAACGTTGCTGCCATCGCCATGTTCGTGGCCTTTGTCGCCTTCACCCTGGGTATCACCTACTGGGCCTCCAAGCGCAACAAGTCGGCGGCCGACTACTATGCCGCCGGCGGCAAGATCACCGGTTTCCAGAACGGCCTGGCGATCGCCGGTGACTACATGTCGGCAGCCTCGTTCCTGGGGATTTCCGCGCTGGTGTTCACCTCCGGCTACGATGGCCTGATCTACTCCATCGGTTTCCTGGTTGGCTGGCCGATCATCCTGTTCCTGATTGCCGAACGCCTGCGCAACCTGGGCAAGTACACTTTCGCCGACGTGGCCTCGTATCGCCTCGGGCAGAAGGAAATCCGCACCCTGTCGGCTTCCGGTTCGCTGGTGGTGGTGGCGTTCTACCTGATCGCCCAGATGGTCGGGGCCGGCAAGCTCATCGAGTTGCTGTTCGGCCTGGACTACCATGTGGCGGTGATCCTTGTCGGCATCCTGATGTGCCTGTACGTGCTGTTCGGCGGCATGCTCGCCACCACCTGGGTACAGATCATCAAGGCGGTGCTGCTGCTGTCCGGCGCCAGCTTCATGGCACTGATGGTGATGAAGCATGTCGGCTTCGACTTCAACACCCTGTTCTCCGAGGCGATCAAGGTGCACGCCAAGGGCGAGGCGATCATGAGCCCGGGCGGCCTGGTCAAGGACCCGATCTCGGCGTTCTCGCTGGGCCTGGCGCTGATGTTCGGCACCGCCGGCCTGCCGCACATCCTGATGCGCTTCTTCACCGTCAGCGACGCCAAGGAAGCTCGCAAGTCGGTGCTCTACGCCACCGGTTTCATCGGTTACTTCTACATCCTTACCTTCATCATCGGCTTCGGCGCGATCCTGCTGGTCAGCACCAACCCCGACTTCAAGGACGCTGCCGGCGCCCTGATCGGCGGCAACAACATGGCGGCGGTACACCTGGCCGACGCGGTAGGTGGCAGCGTGTTCCTCGGCTTCATCTCGGCAGTCGCCTTCGCCACCATCCTCGCGGTGGTCGCGGGCCTGACCCTGGCCGGCGCTTCGGCGGTGTCCCATGACCTGTACGCCAGCGTCTGGCGCAAGGGCAAGGCCAACGACAAGGACGAGATCCGCGTGTCGAAGATCACCACCGTCGCCCTGGGCGTGCTGGCGATCGGCCTGGGGATCCTGTTCGAGAAGCAGAACATCGCCTTCATGGTTGGCTTGGCCTTCTCCATCGCCGCCAGCTGCAACTTCCCGGTGCTGCTGCTTTCGATGTACTGGAAGAAACTGACCACCCGCGGCGCCATGATCGGTGGCTGGATGGGCCTGGTCAGTGCGGTGGGCCTGATGATCCTCGGCCCGACCATCTGGGTGCAGATCCTCGGTCATGAGAAAGCCATCTACCCGTACGAGTACCCGGCACTGTTCTCGATGATCATCGCCTTCGCCGGCATCTGGTTCTTCTCGGTCACCGACAAGTCCAAGGCCGCCGAGAATGAACGTGCGCTGTTCTTCCCGCAGTTCGTCCGCTCGCAGACGGGGCTGGGCGCCAGCGGGGCGGTTTCCCACTGATGAGTAGATAGCACTCTGAACGAAGACGCCCCGGCATGCCGGGGCGTCTTCGTTTCCAGGTGTCTGTTGCAGGCTGAAGTCATATCCGCCCGAGCAACAACAGGATCAACAACACCACCAGCACCACGCCGATGATGCCGGAAGGACCGTAGCCCCAACTGCGCGAATGCGGGAAGACCGGTAAGCCACCGATCAGCAGCAGGATCAGGATGATGATGAGGATCGTGGTCATGGTGGAGTCCTTGCGTAATGGAAGGGCTGGGGCGGTCTGCTGGCCGCTTACTGTTTCCGACCAGTGGCTTCGCACAAAAATTCAATCGCCGTGGCGTAATGCTCATCTTCGCTACCCGTGCCATGACAGCGCGATGTCCACCTATTCAGCAGCCTGATGCCGCACCGCCCTCCAGCGAGTTCTGGCTAGACTCCAGCCCATTCCCACTGTTCAAGGCGCTCCACCATGCTCAACCGAATGATGATCACTGGCGCCGGCTCCGGCCTTGGCCGCGAGATTGCCCTGCGCTGGGCCCGCGAGGGCTGGCAGCTGGCCCTGGCAGACGTCAATGAGGCGGGCCTGCGCGAAACCCTGGCTTTGGTGCGCCAGGCCGGAGGCGACGGCTTCACCCAGCGCTGCGATGTGCGCGACTACAGCCAGCTCACAGCCCTGTCCCAGGCCTGCGAGGAAAAGTTCGGCGGCATCGATGTGATCGTCAACAACGCCGGGGTGGCCTCGGGCGGCTTCTTCGCCGAATTGTCCCTGGAAGACTGGGACTGGCAGATCGCGGTCAACCTGATGGGCGTGGTCAAGGGCTGCAAGGCGTTCCTGCCACAGCTCGAACGCAGCCGTGGGCGGATCATCAACATCGCCTCGATGGCAGCGCTGATGCAGGGGCCGGGCATGAGCAACTACAACGTGGCCAAGGCCGGTGTGCTGGCGCTGTCCGAAAGCCTGCTGGTGGAGCTGCGCCAGGTGGAGGTAGCGGTGCATGTGGTGTGCCCGTCGTTCTTCCAGACCAACCTGCTCGACTCGTTCCGTGGGCCGGATCCGGCGATGAAGGCGCAGGTGGGCAAGTTGCTGGAAGGCTCGCCGATCAATGCGGCCGACATCGCCGAGTACATTCATGAGCGGGTGGCTGCCGACGAGTTCCTGATCCTTCCCCATGAAGCCGGGCGTCAGGCCTGGAAACTCAAGTGCCAGGCACCAGAGCGGCTATACGACGAAATGGCGGACATGGCGGTCAAGATGCGGGCAAAGTCACGTAAAGCTAACTAATCAGAGATTTTCTGTAGGCTTTCTTTACCTTCACAAGTAGGAAATGTCTATTTCTGCGGCGAAGGATTGAGTAGGCGAAAGCTGGCGAGGCAGTCTCCGATTTTCCCTTGAGCGAGAGGCAACGGAGATGCTGGTTATCGGACGTGAAGTGGGCGAGGTCATCGTCATTGATGGGGGCATCAGGATTCAGGTGATGTCGGTGGAGAACGGCCAGGTGCGCTTCGGCATCTGCGCACCTCGAGAGGTGGAGGTGCACCGGGTAGAAGTCTACAAACGTATCAAGGCTCTGGAACTGGAGAAGCAGCGAGCCTGATGAGCCGTTACTCCAGCAGTTCCCGTGGTACTTCATGCCGGGCCAGCAACTGGCATTGCTGGCTTTCCAGGTCGAACAGGATGAACGCCTGCCCCTTGGCCAGCGCCTGGCGTACCCGCAGCACTCGGGTTTCCAGCGGCGTGTCGTCGCCATTGTCGGTGCCGTCGCGGGTGACGAAGTCCTCGATCAGGCGGGTGAGGGTTTCGCTTTCGAGTTGGTCGTGGGGGATCAGCATGGGTTTGGGCAGTGGTGATGGGGATGTGCGCATGCTACGTGAAATCCTCTGTCATGCGCAGTCGATTGGCGTAGGAAGCCTGTGCAGGAGCGGCGTAGCGCCGCTCCTGCAGATTGCTCTCAGCCCTTGTTGCCCACCAGGCTGTCCACCGCCGGCACCCGGGTGTCGCTTTCCATCTGCGCATCGTGCTCCAGCTGGTGGCTGAAGCGCTCCAGAGACGCACTGGCCGGCTGCGAGTCGCTGGCGAACACCGGGGGGCTGAGCAGGTAGGCGCCGAGCAGCCGGCTGAGCGCCGCCAGGCTGTCGATATGGGTGCGCTCATAGCCGTGAGTGGCATCGCAGCCGAAGGCCACCAGGGCGGTGCGGATATCATGCCCTGCGGTCACCGCCGAGTGGGCGTCGCTGAAGTAATAGCGGAACAGGTCGCGGCGCACCGGCAGGTCGCGGTCGCCGGCCAGTTTCAGCAGGTGGCGCGACAGGTGATAGTCGTAGGGCCCGGACGAGTCCTGCATCGCCACACTCACCGCGTGCTCGCTGGATGCCTGTCCCGGTGCCACCGGTGCGATGTCGATGCCGACGAATTCGCTGACATCCCAGGGCAGGGCGGCCGCGGCACCCGAGCCGGTCTCCTCGGTGATGGTGAACAGTGGGTGGCAGTCGATCAGCGGCTGCCGGCCACTTTCGACCACGGCCTTGAGCGCCGCCAGCAACGCAGCGACACCGGCCTTGTCGTCCAGGTGGCGTGCGCTGATATGGCCGCTTTCGGTGAACTCCGGCAAGGGGTCGAAGGCGACGAAGTCGCCGATGGCGATGCCCAGTGCTTCGGCGTCGGCGCGGGTGGTGCAGTAGGCGTCCAGGCGCACCTCCACATGCTCCCAGCTGATCGGCATCTGGTCGATGGCGGTGTTGAAGGCGTGCCCGCTGGCCATCAGCGGCAGTACGCTGCCGCGGTACACGCCGGTGTCGGTGAACACGCTGACCCGGCTGCCCTCGGCGAAGCGGCTCGACCAGCAGCCCACCGGCGCCAGGGCCAGGCGGCCATTGTCCTGCAACTGGCGAACGCTGGCGCCGATGGTGTCCAGGTGCGCCGAAACGGCACGGTCAGGCGAGCTCTGGCGGCCCTTGAGGGTGGCGCGGATGGTGCCGCGACGGGTCAGCTCGAAGGGGATGCCCAGTTCATCCAGGCGCTCGGCAACGTAGCGCACGATGGTGTCGGTGAAGCCGGTGGGGCTGGGGATGGCGAGCATTTCCAGCAGGACGCGTTTGAGGTAGTCGAGATCGGGTTCGGGGTGTTTCTCAGGCATCAGGATCACTCCTTCGTTTCGAGGGCCTCATCGCGGGGCAAGCCCGCTCCCACGCAATCACGTGGGAGCGGACTTGCCCCGCGATGGATTTCAGGCCAAAGCCCGGCTATGCGGGAACAACAAGTCGACGAAGCGCTCGGCCGTCGGTTGCGGCTCATGATTGGCCAGCCCGGCGCGCTCATTCGCTTCGATGATCACGTAATCCGGGTGCTCGGCATCGCGGACCATGAGGTCCAGGCCGACCACCGGGATCTCCAGGGCGCGGGCGGCGCGCACGGCGGCGTCGGCCAGCACCGGGTGCAGGCGTTCGGTGACATCCTCCAGGGTGCCGCCGGTATGCAGGTTGGCGGTGCGGCGCACGGCCAGGCGTTGCCCGGCGGGGAGGATGTCGTCGTAACCCAGGCCCGCGTCTTTGAGCGTACGTTCGGTTTCGTCATCCAGCGGAATGCGGCTCTCGCCGCCCGTGGCGGCCTGGCGCCTACGGCTCTGCGCTTCGATCAGTGCCCGGATGCTGTGCTTGCCGTCGCCGACCACCTGCGCCGGGTGACGGATCGCTGCCGCCACCACTTCGAAGCCGATCACCACGATGCGCAGGTCGCAGCCGGCATGGAAGCTCTCCAGCAGCACACGGCTGTCGAAGCGCCTGGCCTGCTCCACGGCATGGCTGACTTCATCGATCGTCGTGAGGTTGACCGCCACCCCTTGGCCCTGCTCGCCATCAACCGGCTTGACCACCACTGCGCCATGTTCGTCGAGAAACGCCAGGTTGTCGTCGGCGTTGCCCGCAAGCTGCTGCGCCGGCACCTGCAGCCCGGCATTGTGCAGGGCGTGGCGGGTCAGGCGCTTGTCCTGGCACAGGGTCATGGTCACGGCGCTGGTCAGGTCGCTCAACGATTCGCGACAGCGGATCCGCCGCCCGCCCAGGCTGAGGGTGAACAGGCCGCTGGCGGCATCGTCGACCTGCACCTCGATGCCGCGCCGCAGCGCTTCGTCGACGATGATCCGCGCATAGGGGTTGAGCGTCGCCTCGGGGCCAGGGCCGAGGAACAGTTGCTGGTTGATGCCGTTCTTGCGTTTGATGGCGAAGGTCGGCAGGTTGCGAAAGCCGAGCTTCTTGTACAGCCGTTTGGCCTGGCGGTTGTCGTGCAACACCGACAGGTCGAGGCAGGCCAGGCCGCGGCTCATGAAGTGCTCTATGAGGTGGCGTACCAGCACTTCGCCGACGCCGGGCCGCGTGCACTGCGGGTCCACCGCCAGGCACCACAGGCTGCAGCCGTGTTCGGGATCGTCGAAGGCCTTGCTGTGGTCCAGGCCCATGACGCTGCCGATCACCGCCTGGCTGTCCTCATCCTCGGCCAGCCAGTACACCGGCCCGCCGAGCTCGCGCGGGGTGAGCAGCTCGGGGTCGACCGGCAGCATGCCACGGGCCTGGTACAACGTGTTGATTGCCTGCCAGTCCGCCGGGCCCTGCGCCCGGCGGATGCGGAAGCCGCGGAACACCCGTTGCGCGGGGCGGTAGTCGGTGAACCACAGGCGCAAGGTGTCGGAGGGGTCGAGGAACAGTTGCTGCGGGGCCTGGGCCAGCACCTGCTGGGGGGCCGCGACGTACAGGGCGATGTCGCGCTCGCCCGCCTGCTCCTGCAGCAGGTCTTCGGCCAGGCTGAGCGGATCGGGGTAGGTATGCCCGATCAGCAGCCGGCCCCAGCCACAGTGCAGTGCCCGTGGCCGGTCGTGAGGCTCGCTGCCATCACCGGCCAGGCGCGCCTGCAGGCGCTCGTAGGATGGCGCCTGGCCGCGCAGCAAGCGCTGGCCGTAGGCGATCTCTTGGGCTTTCATCGGTCAGATTCCTTGTTCGCTGAGCCACAGGTTCAGGGCCGCCAGCTGCCACAGCTTGGAGCCGCGCAGTGGCGTGAGCTGGCCGTGCGGGTTGCTCAGCAGGCGGTCGAGCATGGCCGGGTCGAACAGGCCGCGATCCTGGCTCGGGTCGGTCAGCAGCTCGCGCACCCAGCCCAGGGTTGCGCCTTCCAGGTGCTTGAGGCCGGGTACCGGGAAGTAGCCCTTTTTGCGGTCGATCACCTCGTGGGGGATGACCCGCCGCGCCGCCTGCTTGAGCACTTGCTTGCCGCCATCAGGCAGCTTGAAGCGCGCCGGGATGCGCGCCGACAGCTCCACCAGGCGGTAGTCGAGGAACGGCGTGCGCGCCTCCAGGCCCCAGGCCATGGTCATGTTGTCGACTCGCTTGACCGGGTCGTCCACCAGCATCACCGTGCTGTCCAGGCGCAGCGCCTTGTCCACCGCGTCCGGCGCGCCGGGGCGGGTGAAGTGTTCGCGCACGAAATCGCCGGCCGCGTCGGTATCCAGACGCCAGGGCGCCTGCACGGTGGCGCGGTACTCGGCGTGGCTGCGGTCGAAGAAAGCCTCGCGATAGGCCGCGAAGGCATCCTCGGCGCCATCGACCTGCGGGTACCAGTGGTAGCCGGCGAACAGTTCGTCGGCGCCCTGGCCGCTCTGCACACCCTTGCAATGCTTGGCCACTTCCCGGGACAGCAGGTAGAAGGCGATGCAGTCGTGGCTGACCATCGGTTCGCTCATGGCGCGAAATGCCGCCGGCAGTTGTTCGATGATCTCGTGCTCGGCGATGCGCAACTGGTGGTGACGGGTGCCGTAGTGCCGGGCGATCAGGTCGGAGTACTGGAACTCGTCGCCGCGTTCGCCGCCGGCGTCCTCGAAGCCGATGGAGAAGGTCGACAGGTCGTCTACCCCGGCCTCGCGCAACAGGCCGACCAGCAGGCTGGAATCGACACCGCCGGAGAGCAGCACGCCGACATCCACCGCCGCGCGCTGACGGATGGCCACGGCATCGCGGGTGGCGTCGAGCACGCGGGTGGTCCAACCCTCCAGGTCGAGTTCACGTTCGTCAGGGTTCGGGCCGTAGTGCAGCTGCCACCAGGTCTGGCGCTCGACTTCGCCATGGCGGTCGATGCGCATCCAGGTGCCGGGCTCGAGCTTCTGCACATTGGCCAGCAGGGTGCGCGGCGCGGGTACCACGGCGTGGAAGTTCAGGTAGTGATTGAGCGCCACCGGGTCGATCACCGGGTCGATATCCCCGCCCTTGAGCAGCGCCGGCAAGGTCGACGCGAAGCGCAGGCGCTCGCCATTGCGCGACAGGTACAGGGGCTTGACGCCCAGACGGTCGCGGGCCAGGAACAGGCGCTGGTTGTCGCGCTCCCAGATGGCCAGGGCGAACATGCCGTTGAGCTTGGGCAGCAGTGCCGCGCCCCAGGCGTGATAGCCCTTGAGCAGCACCTCGGTGTCGCCGTCCGACCAGAAGCGGTAGCCCAGGTCTTGCAGTTCCTGGCGCAGCTCGGGGAAGTTGTAGATGGCGCCATTGAAGGCCAAGGCCAGGCCCAGGTCATTGTCGACCATGGGCTGCGCCGAGCCGTCGGACAGGTCCATGATTTTCAGGCGGCGATGGCCGAGGGCGATCGGGCCCTGGCTATGGAAGCCCCAGGCGTCCGGGCCGCGGGGCGCCAGGTGATGGGTGATGCGCTCCACCGCGGCGAGGTCCGCCGGGCGAGAGGCTTGGTCGAGGGGGCTGAAACGTAACTCTCCTGCTAATCCGCACATGTAACGTAGACCCTTTGAGTTTCGGCACTCTTGGCGTTACTGGCTTTCAGCTCGTACCACTTTTGTACCACTTTCCAGCATTTTCAGCTTATCAAGCTCAGCCCAGTCGTTAGGCGAGTTGATCCACTTGGCGTACGTGGAAAGCAAAACCTGCACGCTATGCCCGAGTTGCGCGGCGATGAATGCCGGGTTCATGCCGGCCATCAGGCACATGGTCGCGTACGTGTGGCGCGTGTCGTACATCCTGCGGCGCCTGATACCAAGCTTTCGCAGTGCTGCCAGCCAGTAGCGTTTTTGACTCGTCTCGGAGCGAATGAACATCCCCGAGCGGTCACCCGTCCCACTGGGCGCGAACACATAATCTGAACGAGCCTCGGTGAGCGGTCTGGCTTTTTCGAGCGCATGAAGCGCGCGATCGTTCAATAGAACTTTCCGGGTGCGCTTCGTTTTAGGGCGATCCTGGATCACACCACGGATCTGAATGCGGCACACGTTGGCCGTCTTTCCGCGCCTGTCGATCTCGCTCCAGCGCAGGGCCATCACCTCGCCTGGCCGCATTCCGGTGTAGAAGCATTACTCGAAATAGGCTGCGTAAATTGCCGTCATGCCGTTCGTCGTTTCGTACAGGTGGGTAAAGATCGAATCCGCCTCATCTTTGCGAACCCTATCCATTGGAAACCATGTTGCGCATTAATCTACTGCAAAACTGGTTTTCACTGAGTGACCCGGCCATGGAAGAAGCATTGTACGAGATCACCTCGATGCGCCAGTTTGGTCGACTGACGCTCAGCGCCCCGATCCCCGAGGACACGACGATCATGAATTTCCGACACCTGCAGGAGAAGCACCAGCTGGCGGGAGGTATCCTGGAGACCATCAACGGGTACCTGCGAGACAAAGGCTTATCGCTGCGCCAGGGCACGATCGTCGATGCCACGATCATCCACGCGCCCAGTTCGACCAAGAACAAGGAAGGCCAACGCGACTCGGAAATGCACCAGACGAAGAATGGAAACCAGTACTTCTTCGGCATGAAAGCGCATATCGGAGCCGACGCTGAATCGGGTCTGGTACATCATGTTCATGGCACCGCCGCCAACGTGGCTGACGTGACGGAAGTTGCCCATCTGTTGCACGGTGACAAAGCATGTTGTCTGTGCATGCAGAAAAACCGGAGGCGTCTCAGTTTTTTTGTGTAATGCGCGGCTGAAAAACCCGCTGAACCGACGCTGTCTGCGATCAGGGGCCGGATATCTGGTGACTTTTTCCGAGCATCCCTAGGAAGGCCCTGGATCTTTGTCACCAGAAATACCGTATTTGTAGGGGTAGGCCGGTGTATTCGGGTCCAATTTAAGAATGAATTTCTATTCAGGTGAAGGGCCTGAGAATTGTGCCTGCGATTGAGGGAGTGCTTTCAAGTGCTGTAAAAATGCAAAAATGTTCAGGCGGCGTTGCGTAATTCGATAAATTTTTAATAATCATGCCAGCCATTAAAAATGGCTACTGCATCTCAAGAGCGTGAGATAATCCTATGACTTTCGAGTAAAGCTGCAAGTTCTGCTGCTCAATCAGGTTGCTCAATCGGATAGATCAGCTTAGTCGCGTTGCTTAACGCCCAAGTATTATGTCACGAGCCGTTACGAACTGAGTGCAGACGGATGAAAGCCATTGCGCGAACACCTTAACGCGGTGGTCCTCCGCGCTGCGTCGCAGCATCACGTAACGCGCTGGAGCCTTGACATATTTCCCAAAGGGGTTGACTAGCCGACCACTGATCAAGTCGTCGTAGACCAATGTAGCCCGTCCCATAGCAATCCCTTGGTCGTTAAGCGCTGCGCTGATTGCCAGGCAGGAGAGGTTGAATTGTGGCCCCTCTATGTGGCCGTGATATTCAGGCATGTGTGCATCCAGCCAGGTCTTCCATTCGATAAACTCCGGTGCTCCTGACCAAGGCGTCGCATCGTGTAGCAGCACGGCTTTATCAAGCGCCAGCCCGTTATCATGTTTTAGATTTTTTTCCACATAACGAGGCGTGGCGACGGGTACTAGATATTCGTCCATCAGGAAATCAGTATGCAGATGGCTGTAGCTCTCGGGATCATAGCGGACCGCTAGATCAATTTCTTGTTCGTCCATTAATTGCCGATCCAGCGCCTGAAACTCTGCTTTCAAACGCACCTGTATGCTGGTCTCCAAGCGATTAAACTCCGGCAAACGCGGCATGAGCCATTGCAGCGTGAAGGACGGTAGGCAATTTATTTGCAGCGGTGCATTGGGCGCTGCAAGACGGTTGATCGTCTGCTGCATCTCATTGATCAGACGCGTACTCACTTCGAACAATACGGCACCGTTCGGTGTGAGTGTCAGCGCCCGAGGTTTGCGTATAAACAAAGGGTAACCAAGCCGTTCCTCCAAGTGGCGGATCTGTTGGCTCACCGCACTTTGAGTCAAATTCAGATGGGCTGCAGCCTGAGTAAAGCTCAGGGTTCGGCCGGCGGCCTCAAAGCACCTGAGGCTACCCAACAGGGACGAATCGAGAGTGATAGCCATAAGGTGTCCTAATGCATTTGTTAGAAAAAATCGTTATAGGCAATTGTCGTGGAGCTCTAGTATTCCAAGCATCACGGTGCAGGATCAGACGATGCCTATCTCGAAAATTGAACGCAGTATATTAGAACAGCTTAGATCAAGGCAGCCTATGCTATGGGTCAACCCAACCCTTGGCCGGGCAGGCTCGAGCGACATGCAGGAGGATCAACAGATCGAGGATGCCCGGCTGCGTCTTGCACGCTGTGCCCCCCTGTTGGCCAAGTTATTTCCTGAGCTTGAGCCTTGTAATGGCGTGGTGGAGTCCGAGCTGCAACCTGCCGGGCCTCTTCAGCAAGCGGTGTTCGCAGATGACACAGTTGCAGGGCATTGGTTCATCAAACGAGATGATCAGTTGCCGGTAGCGGGCTCCATCAAGGCCCGCGGTGGGTTTCATGAGGTCTTGGCTTTTGCAGAAAAAGTAGCACTGGAGAATGGCTTGCTGCGTGACTCTGATGATCGGAGCGCGATGGCGAGCCAAAAAGCCCGTGAGCTTTTCTCGCGCTATGCGGTAGCAGTCGGAAGCACCGGAAATCTAGGTTTGAGTATTGGTGTGATGGCTGCGGCATTGGGGTTCGACACTGTTGTGCACATGTCTGCTGATGCGAAGCAGTGGAAGAAAGATCGCCTGCGCAATCGTGGCGTCAGGGTTGTCGAGCATGCTGGTGATTACGCCCAAGCGGTTGCCGCCGGTAGGGCACAGTCAGATCAGTCTCCGCTTAGCCATTTCGTCGACGATGAGCGGTCGCCGTTGTTGTTCTACGGTTATGCCGCTGCTGCTGAACACTTGGCCAAGCAATTAGCCGAGCACGGCCGAAGGGTTGAAGTCCAGAGTCCTCTATTCGTATACATACCCTGTGGCGTAGGTGGTGCACCAGGGGGAATCGCCTATGGTCTCAAGCTAATATTTGGTGATCATGTTCATTGCTTCTTCGCCGAACCTGTGGCTTCCCCATGTGTACTGGTGCAAATGGCGGCGGGTTGCGAAGAACCTGTCTCGGTGTACGACGTCGGGTTGGATAACCAGACGGAGGCTGATGGATTGGCTGTTGGCCTTGCATCGGAGTTCGTTTGTCCGTTGATGGTTGATCGGCTTTCTGGTGTGTATACCGTCGCCGACGACCAGCTCTACCTGAACATGCTGTCACTAAGAGACGCCATGGGCGTAGAGATCGAACCTTCTTCGGCAGCGGCGATCGACGGCCCCGGCTGGCTGGTCAAAAGTGTGGAGGGGCAGGCTTATGTTGAAGCCTTAAGTCTTAATTTACAAAATGCCACTCATGTGATCTGGGCCACTGGCGGCTCTCTCGTTCCTCGTCAGGAGCTTAATCGCTTCATTGAATACGCTCAAAGCATCAGCCGTTGATTACTATTTCATCGGTGGATGCGGGTACGTAATAACGATTGACCAGTGCCCATTCCCTAAACTGCCAAAATGCCAAAAATTACAAGGAGCAGTCTCATGGAACACTCATCATGCGCCATCAGCGATCAAGCCGCTAAAAGCTTTGCGGATAAGACCTATCGCAAAGTGGCGTTGCGTTTTATCCCGTTTCTCATGCTATGTTATGTGATCGCCTATCTGGATCGAATTAACATCGGTATTGCAAAGCTAAACATGCAGGCGGATCTACAGTTTAGCGAAGCCGCTTACGGTTTAGGAGCAGGCCTGTTTTTTATCGGTTATCTTATGTTTGAGGTTCCGAGTAATTTGATTCTGCACAGGGTGGGCGCTCGCATATGGATCGCGCGGATCATGATAACCTGGGGCATCCTGTCCGGAATGATGGCGTTCGTAAGTGAGCCTTGGCATTTTTACACCCTCCGATTTCTTCTCGGCGTGGCTGAGGCCGGTTTCTATCCAGGGGTAATTCTGTTCCTGACCTACTGGTTTCCCAACCATCGACGGGGAAAAATGACGGCGATTTTTCAAGCAGGTATTCCAGTTGCGGGTCTGGTCGGTAGTCCTCTGTCCGGTTGGATCATGGAGCACTTCCACATGATGGGTGGTCATCCTGGTTGGCAGTGGATGTTCGTGATTGAGGCTTTGCCAACTCTGCCGCTGGCCATCGGTGTTTTGTTGATTTTGTCGAACCGGGTTCAAGATGCGAAGTGGCTCAGTGCAGAAGAGAGGAGCCTGATTGAGCATGATTTGGCTCAGGATGATCGGGGTAAAGAGCACATGACTTTCATGCAGGTGCTGCGGGACACTCGAATCATCCGCATCATTCTGATGACCTTTGCAGCCATGATGGCGCTGTACACACTGGGCTTCTATCTGCCGACCTTGATCCGTGATGCCGGTGCGACGGGCGCCACTGAAATCGGAGTGCTCAGCGCAATTCCCTATTTTGTAGCAATAATTACCATGGTGCTGGTAGGGCGTAGCTCCGACAAGCACGGGGAACGACGCTGGCATCTGGCTGGGGTGATGCTGGTTGGTGCACTTGGGCTTATTGGCAGTACGTTTGCAGGGCAGAATTTGGTCTTGGCAGTGATCTGCCTGTCCATTGCTGCAGGAGGGATCATCAGCTTTTCTCCAATAATGTGGACATTGCCTACCGCGTTTCTTGGGGGGGCGACGGCAGCTGCTTGCATTGGTGTGATTAACAGCTTGGCTAACTTGGGTGGCTTCGTTTCGCCTTATATGATCGGTTGGATCCGTGATACCTATCAGAGCACTACTCCTGCTGTTTACCTGGTTGCAATTGCCCTGATTATCGGCGCGATTATTTCGCTTACGCTTAGTAATAAAAGGTTTAGTAATCATGGCCGTTCAAATTCTGTCGCGGAGGCAGATTGATGAATAAGAAAGCACCGATCCGATTGGCAGTCGCCGGGATCATCCATGAAACTAATACCTACACCACCAGCGTTACAGGTGCTACAGAGCTGAAAAGCTTCGAGCAATATCAAGGGCAGGAGATTGTTGAGGCATTTGCTGGTGCAAACCACCAGGTTGGTGGCTTCATTGAAGGTGCCAGCAAGCTTGGCGCATGCCTTGAACCGTGCTACCTGGGGCAGGCGACCCCGTCGGGTACCATCTCTACAAACGCTTATGCCGCAATGAAGCAGGCGATCGTGAGCGAGATTCAGCGCGTCCTGCCAATTGATGGTGTGTTGTTGGCGCTACATGGCGCAGGGGTAGCGGAGGGGGTTGAAGACATCGAAGGGGACATTGCCCAGGCTGTACGTGACCTTGTGGGGCAGAACGTGCCTATCGCTGCGGTGTATGACCTGCATGGAAACGTCACTATACAGATGCAAGAGACCTGCGATATTTCCCTACCATGCCGTTTGTATCCGCACACTGATTTTCGTGATCGTGGCGTCGAGGCAGTGGAGTTGATCCTGCGCATGCTCGATGATGAGCTTAAGCCGGTTAGTGTCATTCGCCGTTTGCCCATGCTTCCCTATATCGTCGCTACACAAGAGGGATACACACCGTTTCAGGTAAATGAGCTTTGTCGGCGTTTGATGGAGCAGTCAGGAGTCGTTGACTGTTCATGGTTCCACGGTTTTCCTTATGCCGACATTGCAGCACCGTGCCCAACCGTGATCTGTACCACCAACGGTGATGAGCAGTTAGCTCAGCGTTGTGTCGATAAAGTAGCCGAGTGGATCTGGGCCAACCGAGAAACGTTCAGGCCTGAGTACCCGTCCCCTGAAAAGGGTGTGGCCATGGCGCTTGAGCATGCTGGCAAGCCGATCGTGATCAACGAATACGCCGATAATCCTGGGGGCGGCACACCGGGTGATGGCACGCATCTCTTGAGGGCGTTGCTTGACGCGAACCCTCCACCTGGGGAGTGCTGTTTCGCCGCTATTAATGATGCAGCGGTTGTCCGTCAAGCGCAGCATGCAGGTGTAGGCGCAACCATCCGTGTCTCTCTCGGTGGTAAACAGGGTGAATTACAGGGAAGCCCTATCGAAGTTGATGCATACGTCAAATCCATTACCGATGGACGCTTTGCCAATCGGCCAGGCGCTATGTTTGCGGGGGTGAAATTCGATCTGGGCGCGATGTGTCGACTGATCATCCAGGGAATTGATGTCATCGTCGCTTCACGCGCAGAGCAGATCTATGACACGGAGCCGTTTGCGCTGCATGGTTTGGACGTTAGCGGACACAAAATCATTGCAATCAAGGGGGCTAACCATTTCCGAGCCTACTTCAACGGTATGGCGGAGCAGATTATCACGGTCGACAGCGTAGGATTGAGCACAGCGAACATCACGAGCTTCCCTCGTAGCCGCTTGCGAGGCCCATTCTGGCCCCTTCAAGAACTAGATGGGCCTTATAGGTTTTGAGAAAACTGCATGCCCTGCCTGATGTCTCCCGCGTGGGTAAATCTGAGCTTTCAAAGGACGTACTGGCGCGCGCTGACAGGCTTAACGCCAGAAAGCCACTAGTGGCTTTCTGCGCGTAGCCGATCGCTTTGATTTTCCAGTAAGTGTGATCGGGAAAGGTGGATAAGTGGAGGCTACGGGGATTCCAGGAGATGTTGGCGTCGCTTCAACATATGACCCGACCAAGCTCGCAAATCACGTTGCAAAAAAATAGCAGAAACATATCGCTGGTGGTGTCGAGGTCCGTGATTGGACAGAGCGTACACGTCGACGGATATCGAATACAGCCGGTCATCCCGCTTCGCTCAATTAAACGCAAACCTAAGCTTGGCTTGCCGAGGATGTTTGTTCGCCCCAAATATCAACAGCGCAGCATCATCGAGCGTATGCTCGGCTGGATAAAAGGGAGCCGCCGAATCGTCAGTCGCGTCGACAAGCTCACAAAAAGTTATGCTGCCATCGTCTCGCTGGTTTGTGTCATGCGGTGTATGCGACGGCTTTTTCAGACGGAGTCTAGCAGTCGTACCGCTACCTCTGTGGCAGTTTATGGCAGGTAAAGTCAGAACGTGCTATGGCCTGTGAAAAACCAGGCGAAAATGCATGCTCAGAACAGCGATGATCTCTATCAGTCAGCAATCATTGATTTTTAGGGAAGTTCCGATATCTCTAGCAAGACTTCACCTAGATTATTGCACTCACGTTTTAGCTCTGCGGCGCGTTTGAGGCGGCAAGCTGAATCTATATTTCAACTGAGTGATTTTTTGGTGCGTAGCACGTCGTTCGGCCTTGCATGGCTACGGCGATTTCGTGTCAAGAGGGAGGGTGAGTTATGCTGTCAAGGTTAGAGGCATTGGCCGTTGTGTCTAAGCGGCGCGGGGCTGGAAGTGTATTTGCTGTATTATTGACTGCTGCCGGTAGTTCACAAGTAGCTGCCGCGGCAGGAGAAACAGAGCTAGAAGAGCGCCTCTATACCAAAATGGTTAACCAATTTGAAGAGGAGCTTTTCCAGATTAGTAAGACGTGGGAAAGTTTTATGGCGCCGCACGTAAATTTCGTGATGGCTAGTATAGACGCGCGTTTGGACGCAACTGACGCTGGATTCGATCATCTTGCTAACGCACTTGGCGGAGGGGGTAAGGTCAAGATTGATCCGAGTACTACGAGTAACACAAACTTTGAGCTGCCAGTATTTGGCATTACGCAGGTTGATTCAGCAGGCAATATCCATGCGATACCTGGCAGCAGTAATAGTGTAGCTGGCGCCGTGGATGGCTTGGGGGAAAGTATCAAGAACACGGCCAACGCAGCGGTCAAGTACGACAACCCAGGCAGCAAGGCCCAGTTAACCCTGAACCCCGGCGGCGAAGCTACCCGGCTTGCGAATGTACAAGCGGGCGCGTTGACGGCTGACAGTACAGACGCGGTCAATGGCAGCCAGCTGTCTTCTTCAAACGGGCGTATTGGCCAACTGGATGCGCAGTTCAGTGAACTCGCCACGCGTACAGGTAATGACATAGCAGCTGCCAGGGCGCATACCGATTCGAATGTGGTCGCCGTGCGCGAATCCATCCAGGCAGTGGAGGGCGTTGCTGCCGATGCGGCGCGCACAGCGGGCAAAGTAGGCGCCGAGGTCGCAGAGCTGCGCAAAGGGGTCGGCAAAGCCTACCAGACTGATGCCAAGAGCACGCTCAGCAAGCCCCAGGCCTCCGGCAGTGACGCCGTGGCCGGTGGTGGCGGTGCCCGTGCGGTGGGTGAGGGCAGTGTGGCGATGGGCGCCCAGGCCCACGCCGAGGGCAGCAAAGCCAGTGCGGTAGGGCGCGGCGCGGTGGCCGTGGCCGATAACAGCGTTGCGCTGGGCGCGGGCTCCGTTGCCGAGCGCAACAACACTGTTGCGGTGGGACATGCCGGGAGCGAGAGGCAGATCACCCACGTGGCTGCGGGCACTCGGGGTACGGATGCGGTGAGTGTGTCGCAGTTGGCAGGTGCCACGGCGTCGGCCACCCAGCAGGCGCACGCCTATACCGACCAGCGCTTTGCACAGATCCACCATGACCTGAAGGAGCAGGACAACACCCTTAGTGCAGGTATCGCCGGTGCCATGGCCATGGCCAGCCTACCGCGCTCCCTGGTCGCCGGCAGCAGCATGACGTCGGTGGCAATGGGTAACTACCGCGGTGAGTCAGCGCTGGCGGTCGGTGTCTCGTACGTGTCGAACAGCGGTCGTTGGTCTGGCAACTTCATGGGTACAACCAATACCCGCAACGATGCTGGCGCGGCGGTGGGTGTCGGTTATCAGTGGTAGTGCATTCGACTCACTCTTCAAAGGCGAGCGTTGGACGAGCATGCAGGTATACGGTAAGTCGAACAGGGGGCTAGCGGTTGGGGAATGTCTTCTGATCACCGGTGCCACAGGCTTCATCGGCGGTGCGGTGGCGGCCCAGTTGATTGCCGAGGGCTGCGGCAGTCAGTTGTGTTTCCTGGTGCGTGCCGCCACCCCTGAGCAAGGGCTGCAGCGCTTGCTTGCCAACCTTTACCTGCATGGCCTCGATGGAGGGAGCTGCCGAGCGCTCAGTCCAGCTCAGATCATCTGTGGTGATTTGCTCGACCGATCGTGGCTTGAGTGCACGATGCCTAGGCTGATGAAGGTTGACCGGGTTATCCATTGTGCTGCTGTGTCGTCGCTTTCAAAGAGCCCAAGCCTGTGGCCGGTCAACGTTGAGGGTACCTTCGCCTTCGCCGAAGTCATGAGTAACTCATTGCGCCTGAAGCGCTTTGTGCATGTAGGGGCGGCTATGAGCTGCGGCTTTGGCTGTGCATCACCTGTCAGCGAATCTTGGCATTTTCCCGATGCTCAGCGGCAGTTGGCGCCCTCCCTGGCTGCCAAGGCCGAGGTTGAGCGGCGCATGCGCAAGGCGTTGCCCGGGCTGCCGTTGCTCACTGCGCGCCCGTCAATGGTTGTAGGGCACCGCCGATTGGGGTGTCAGGCCTCGGGAAGCCTTTTCTGGCTATACCGAATGGCCTTCATGCTGGAGTGCTTCACCTGTGAGCGCGACCAGAAGCTCGATGTGATTCCGGTCGACTATTGTGCCGAGGTGCTGATCGCCTTGGCGATCAGGCCGCACTTGGCCCACGACCTTTATCACATCTGTGCAGGTATAGATGGTACCTGTGCCTTCGCCGATATCGATCGGGCGTTCGCTTTGGTTTGTGGCACTGAGCCGGCAGGCGAACGCTGCCGGCAACGGCCGGTTGACGATCTGCACGCCTTGGCGGGCAGCTTGAAATCAATGTTCGGGCCAAGTAATGCGCGCAGGATCTTGTGCGCTTTACGCCGGTACAGCCGTTTTGCCACGCTCGGTTATGTGTTCGACAACAGTCGACTGCTCGATGAAGGTTTCACGGCGCCCCCCTGCTTTACCGACTACATAGACGTGTGCGTAGAGTCGTCCAAGGGGGTGCCAATCACTGAACAGATGCAATGGGACTTCAAGTGACAGGGGGATGGCGCGTTACTGTCATATGCGCTGGAGCCAAATGCCCGTGCAAAGGCCACGGCCCAAGCTTGCAGCTCGACTTTTAAATCATCTGGGTGTCTCGTAGTTTTTGCTCTCAATGGAGTCAACATGGGCAGTTCATTGGCCACCATTCGTGTTGCCGTGCTGGACGATCATGCCGTGGTACGTTGCGGCGTGCTCGCGCGTCTGGCCGAGGAAGCGGATATCCACGTGGTGGGAAGCTACGCGTCCAGCTGCTCGATGATCGCAGGTTTGCGCGGTGCCCCTGCCGATGTGCTGCTGGTCGACTACTCGCTTGGCCCTGACGAAGTGGATGGGGTTTCGCTGATACGCGGGCTCATGGCCAAGTTCCCCACCTGCGCGATCGTGGTGTTTTCTTCGCACCATGAGTTATCGATTGTAAACCTGGTATTGCGGGTGGGGGCGCGGGGGTTTGTCAGCAAGAACCAGGATCTGGGGCAGGTGGTCACTGCAATCCGCAGTGCGAGCCGGGGCAAGACCTACCTCGACACCGACATGACCTTCCGCTTGGCACAAGCGAGTGTCGATTCACCGATAAGGCAACCCTCGGTACAGGCCACGGAATGCAGTTCGGTCAGGCTGGAAGGTGTGCGGCTGTCCGCCAAGGAAAGCGAAGTCATTCGCTGTTTCCTGGAAGGGTTGAGCGTTCGCGAAATCGCTAAAAAATTTGAACGCAGCGAAAAAACCATTAGCACACAGAAGTGGGCGGCCTTTCGCAAACTTGGCGTGATGTCAGATGCCGAGCTGTTCAAGCTCAAGCATCAATTGAGGGGCTTTTGAGAGTACTGGTACTGCTCGGCTTTTTCGCTCTGTTGACCTGGGCTGAACCGGCGTTGGCCCAACTGGTACTGACTGCAGAAGAGCGCGCCTGGATTCAGATGAACCCGGTTGTCAGGGTGGCGGCCGACCGCAACTGGATGCCGATCGAGTACTTCGAGAACGATAAGCTCAAGGGGCTTTCCGCCGAGTTTCTTACTGTCATTGCGCAAAGTACGGGGCTGCGTTTCGAGCCTGTTTTCGGTGCGGACTTAAATGCCGTGGCTGGCATGCTCCAGCGCCATGAAGTAGACATGGTGCTTTCGCTGGTGCGTGGCTTTGCGCAGCCCGCGTTCGCAGACCTGATTACGCAGACCCGCACCTACTACATCGGCAACAGCTTCATCTTTGCACGTGAAGACAATCCGATGATCTTCGATGTGAAGCAATTGGAAGGGCAGGTCGTCGCGATCAAGGGTGGGGGGGAATACGAAGCCAAGCTGCGGGCGCGTTACCCCAAGATCAAGCTGCTGGGCGCCCGAACGCCTGAGGATGCCTTGATCGCAGTGATCGAAGGGCGTGCCGATGTTGCACTGGGTGCAGGGCAGACGATGCTGCCTTACCTGCGTAGGAAGTACGACGGGCTGCTGCAGGTGTCTGGTGGCATCGCCAGCCTTTCCGTCGAGCTGAGGATGGGCGTCAGGCGCGACCTAATGATATTGCACGGTATTGTGGACAAGGCGCTCGCTGCGATCACAGCAGAACACGCCTATGAGATCGAGGAGCACAGTTTCGACGATGCCACCTACGGTGCGCCGACCTTGAGGGTGATGCTAAGTTACTACGGGACGGTCATTGCGCTGGTTGTCATCAGCCTGTTGTTGGTCGTCTTTTTTGCGTGGCATGCCCGAAAGGAACGCTTGCTGGCCATTCGCAGCGAAAGTGAGAAAAGCATGTTTATCGCCGTGCTGAGCCATGAGATACGCACGCCCATGAATGCAATCATTGCAGCCATCGAGTTACTGGGGCGAGACGATGAGCTGTCGCGGGAGTCGCGTCACTTGCTGGACTTGGCCAGAGGTGGGTCTGAAAACCTGCTGTACCTGCTCAACAATGTGCTGGATGTGTCGAAGCTGGAGGCGGGGCGGTTGCAACTCGACTGTGTGCCCACGGATGTTGTCGAACTGATGGGCTCTATCATCGACCGGCTCGCCATCAAGGCCTGCGAGCAGGGGCTGACCCTGGAACTTGTACAGGCTTCTCCCATCGAGCAACTGCTGATGCTGGACAGGCTGCGCCTGGAGCAGATTCTGCAGAACCTGATCAGCAATGCAATCAAGTTCACCTCCGTGGGCGGGGTGACCGTGAGTGTGGGCCTGAACGCAGATGCCGCTTCGACAGGCGTTGGCGAGTTGCAGATAAAGGTTAGCGATACCGGAGTTGGTATAGATCCCAAGAACCTGGAAAAACTGTTCCAACCCTACGCGCAAGCCAATGAGCAGGCGACCCACCGCTACGGCGGTACGGGGCTGGGGTTGTTGATCTGCCGCCAGTTATGCGAACTCATGGGCGGGTCGATTCAGCTGGACAGTGAGCCAGGCAATGGCACGCAGGTAACGGTGAAGCTTGTGTGCAAGAGTCATGGGCCTCGCACTCGGCGCGCGCCCCACACATTAGCGGACCCACGTGCAATAGAGGTACGCCCGGTAGAGCATGTGCTTCGCGTGTTGCTGGTGGAGGATACGCCTGCCAACCAGATCGTGCTGCAAGCCCAATTGGAAGTGCTGGGGTGCCAGTCGACCCTGAGGGCGACCGGCGCTGACGCCCTGCTGGCGCTGGAGCAGAACCGCTACGACATCGTCCTGCTCGATTGCCACCTGCCGGACACTACTGGCTATGAAGTAGCGGGGCGTTGGCGGCAAACCGAGATCGTGCGGGGGGTGGCGCCGACGCCGATCGTCGCGTTGTCGGCACAGAACGATGCCGAACATACGATTGCCTGTTTCGATGCCGGCATGAACGGGGTACTGAGCAAGCCGATCAGGCTGGGCAAGCTGCGCGACACGCTGCAGCTCTGGGCTGACATGCCCCTTATCGAAGCGGCGCAGGAATCGTTGTCCATTAGCAGCCTGGAAGCGGCCATCGAATCGCTGTGGGTCGATACCGATGCCCTCGGTGGTGCCATCGAACACCGCGACAAGGAAACGGCGCTTTTTATCGCCCATCGGTTACTAGGCGCCTGTGCGGTGATGGGATACTCCAGCCTGATCCTGTGCCTGAAAGACCTTCAGGCTCAGTTGCTGGTGGAGGATTTCGTTCAGGCTCACGCCTGGCTGTTGCAGTTGAGGGAGAACTTGGCACAGAGCATTTGTGCGCAGGCACCGTCCAAACATTAACCGGTTTTGCCGTTGGGGAGGGTGTGCCGCGAAAGTGGGCACTTAGGTAGTGACCGGGGCAGGATGCGAGAGTTTTTAGATCGATTCGTTATATAAGATGAAGGGTCGCCTGTGGGCCATTCGCCGGTAGGCGGCCCGTACGAAAAGGGGCCGCACCGCCGGCGATGAGGTTCCAGGTGTCAGGCCAGGTTCACCGTTGCCACCGGCTTGCGTGACGCCAGGCTGACCAGCACGAAGCTCGCCAGGCCGATGGCCAGGCTGTAGTAGATCGGCGAGTTGGCGTCCAGGCCGTCCTTGAACATGAAGAACAAGGCGGTGGCGAAGCCCAGCGTCATGCTGGCGATGGCGCCGGCGGTGGTCGCGCGCTTCCAGAAGATCGCACCCATCAGCGGGATCAGCATGCCGCCCACCAGCAGGTTGTAGGCCAGGGTCAGGGCGCTGATCACGTCATTCACCGCCAGGGCGATCCCCAGCACCACCAGGCCGGTCAACAGGGTGAACAGGCGGTTGATACCCAGGCTCGACTGCTTGCCGCCGCGCAGTTTCGGCAGCAGGTCTTCGGTCAGGGTGGTCGAGGCGGCCAGCAGGCCCGCGCTGGCGGTGGACATCATCGCGGCCAGGGCGGCGGCCATCAGCAGGCCACGGATGCCCTCGGGCAGCTGGCCCTTGATCATCTCGGCGAAGGCGTTGTTCGGGTTGGCCAGGTCCGGCATCAGCACGTGGGCGGCCATGCCGATCAGCGCGCAGGCCAGGCCGTACAGTACGCAGTAGACACCGGCGGTGGTGCCGGCGCGCTGGCAGACCTTCTCGTCACGGGCGGTGAATACCCGCTGCCAGATGTCCTGGCCGATCAGGATGCCGAAGAAGTAGATCAGGAAGTAGGTGATGATGGTATCCCAGCCGATGGTGGTCCAGCTGAAGCTGGCCGCCGGCAGCTTGGCCACCAGGGCGTCCCAGCCGCCGGCCTTGTACAGGCACACCGGCAGCAGGATGAACATCAGGCCCACGGTCTTGATCACGAACTGGACGATGTCGGTCAGGGTCAGCGACCACATGCCGCCGATGGTCGAGTACACCACCACCACACCGCCGCCGAACAGCAGGGCCATCCAGAAGGGAACGTCGAGCAGTACCTGCAGCACGGTGCCCATGGCCAGGGTCGAGGTCACCGCGATCATCAGCGCGTAGGCGAGCATGATCGCCGCGCTGGCCTGGCGGGCCATCGGGTTGTAGCGGCGCTCCAGCACCTGGGTCACGGTGAAGATCTTCAGGCGCAGCAGCGGCTTGGCCAGGAACAGGTTGAGCGCGATGATCCCCAGGCCCAGGGCGGCGCACAGCCAGAAGCCGGAGATGCCGTGCACATAGCCCAGGCGCACGGTGCCGACGGTGGAGGCGCCGCCCAGCACGGTGGTGGCCATGGTGCCCATGTACAGGGTCGGGCCGAGGTTGCGCCCGGCCACCAGATAGTCTTCGTGGGTCTTCGCGCGCCGCATGCCGTACCAGCCAAGCGCGAGCATGCCGGCGGCATAGATCAGTACAACGATGATGTCCAAGGCCATTGGGGGTCTCCCGATTATCTTTATTATGGCGAGATCGGCCGTCCGGACGGTGCAAGGCGCCCGGCGGTTCTGTCTTGTGTTGGCGGGCCTCTATGGCCCTCCCGAATGGCTCCTGCCGGGGTGTTTCACTGCTGGTGTCGTGACGTCTTCATCGCTGCAAGCCAGTTCCCACAGGAAGCCGGCTTGCCAGCGATGGGGTATCTCAGCGGCGCACCACGCCCGGCAGCACGCAGAGCATTTCGAACAGCAGGTTGGCGCCCAGCAACGAGGTGTTGCCGGTGGTGTCATAGGGTGGGGAAACCTCGACCAGGTCGCAGCCGATCAGGTCCAGGCCGTGGCAGCCGCGGATGATCTCCATCGCCTGGATGGTGGTCAAGCCGCCGATCTCCGGGGTGCCGGTGCCGGGCGCCCAGGCCGGGTCGATGCCGTCGATGTCGAACGACAGGTACACCGGGCCGCCACCGACTTTCTCGCGTACTTCGGCCATCAGCGGCGCCAGTGACTTGTGCCAGCACTCCTCGGCCTGCACCACGCGAAAGCCCTGGCGGCGGCTCCAGTTGAAATCGTCGGCGGTGTAGCCTTGGGCGCGCAGGCCGATCTGCACCACGCGGTCGCAATCGAGCAGCCCCTCTTCCACGGCGCGGCGGAAGGTGGTGCCGTGGGCGATTTTCTCGCCGAACATGTGGTCGTTGACGTCGGCGTGGGCATCGATGTGGACCAGGCCGATCTTGCCGTGCTTCTTGTGCAGGGCACGCAGGATCGGCAGGGTGATGGTGTGGTCGCCGCCCAGGGTCAGCGGGATGACATTGTGCTCGACGATCTCGTCGTAGGCCTCTTCGATGATGCGCACGGCGTCGAGCAGATTGAAGGTGTTGATCGCCACGTCACCGATGTCGGCCACCGACAGCGAGTCGAACGGGGCGGCGCCAGTGGCCATGTTGTAGGGGCGGATCATCACCGACTCGGCGCGGATCTGCCGCGGGCCGAAGCGGGTGCCGGAACGCAGCGAGGTGCCGATGTCCAGCGGCACGCCGATGAACGCGGCGTCCAGGCCTTCGGCGCTTTGCAGGTGGGGCAGGCGAAGCATGGTGGCGATGCCGCCGAAACGCGGCATTTCGTTGCCGCCCAGTGGTTGGTGGAGAATCTTGTCCACGGTGGGCCTCATCAGTCGGTCGATTGTTCTGTTTGTTCGAACCTGTGCCGCCGCGCGCCTGGATCATCTGGTCATGCTGGCGGGCAGGGACATTTCGCCGCAGTCTGCGCAAGGTAGTGGCCGGGAAGAATCGCTACCGACAAATACTTACTTCAGGATTCTCTGAACTATCGGCCGGCAAGCGGGTTAGACTCTGGCGATTTCCACCCTGCGGAGCCTGCGCCATGGCCTCATCGCTGCCCGACCTGAAACTGCTGCGCATCTTCGCCAGCGTGGTGCGCCACCAGGGGTTCGCCAACGCCCAGCGAGACCTCAACCTGTCGACCTCGGCGATCAGTACCTACATGAGCCAGCTTGAAGGCGCCCTCGGGATCGTGCTCTGTCACCGTGGCCGGGGCGGCTTCAGCCTGACCAGCAAGGGCGAGTTGTTCCATCAGGAGACCCTGCGCCTGCTGGGCGAGCTGGACGGCTTCGAGCAGTACGCCGCCGCGCTCAAGGGCGAACTGCGCGGCACCCTGAACCTGGGGGTGATCGATTCCACCGTTGGCGACAGCGCCCTGCCGCTGGCCGAGGCCATCGGCGCCTACAGCCAGGAACACCCGGCGGTGCACCTGCACCTGTCGGTGTCCAGTCCCTATGAATTGCAGCTCGGCGTGCAGGACAATCGTCTGGACCTGGCCATCGGCGCGTTTTCCTCGCGTATGAGCGGGCTGCTCTACCAGCCGTTGTACCGCGAGCAGCACTGGCTGTATTGCAGCAGCCGCCACCCGCTGTTCGCCGAGCGACGCATCCCCGAACCGGTGGTCACCCAGCAGCGCATGGTCGGGCGTGGCTACTGGAGCCAGGCCGAGCTGGCCCGGCATGGTTTCAAGCACAGCGCCGCTACCGTGGAGAGCATGGAGGCACAACTGATTCTGATTCTCTCCGGCGCCTACATCGGCTACCTGCCCGAGCACTATGCCCAGGCCTGGGTCGACAAGGGCGACCTGCGCGTCTTGTCGCCGGCCACCTTCGGTTACCAGGCGCCGTTTTCCCTGATCATTCGTCGTGGGCGCAGCCGGGAACCGTTGATCCAGACGTTTCGCGACCTGCTCAAAAGCCAGCTCAACGTGGGCTGAAGCAGGCGTTGTTCAATCCGCTCGGTCAGGTCGAGCGAATTTCCTACAAAACTTGACCGCTGGCGTGCTGGCCTTCTGCTAAATATCTACTTGCTTTGATGATTTTCCCACTCATCTGGATAAGCAAGGGATCGCCAACGATGCGCATGAATTTGCCCGTCACCGAGCACGAAAGAACCTTTCCCCAAGACCAGCGGCTGATCTCCACCACCGACCTGAACAGTCGCATTACCTATTGCAACGACGCATTCGTGGCCATCAGCGGCTTCACCTACGACGAACTGGTCGGCCAGCCGCACAACCTGGTGCGTCATCCCGACATGCCGCCAGCGGTCTTCGGGCATATGTGGGACACCATCAAGCAAGGCAAGCCCTGGATGGGCGTGGTCAAGAACCGCGCCAAGAACGGCGATTTCTACTGGGTCAGCGCCTACGTCACGGCGGTGTACGAGAACGGCCGCATCAGTGGCTACGAATCGGTGCGCTCAGTGCCGAGTCGAGAGCAGATCCGCCGGGCGGAGCAGCTGTATGCCCGTCTGCGCGCGGGGCGTTCGCCGGTACCCCTGGCGGCGCGCCTGGGACACGGGATCGGCCACGGCTGGCCATTGATCGGCGCGGGCCTGCTCTCGGCCGCCGCCTACCTGTGTTTGCCGCCCTACGCGGCGCTGGGGGTGCTGATGGCCAGCCTGCTGGCGGCCTGGTACGTGGTCGAGCACCGGCAGAACCAGTCGATCCGTCGCACCCTCGAAGAGCACCCCAAGGCCTTCACCAGCCCGCTGGTGGCCCTGACCTACAGTGACAACCCCGGCCTGCAGGGCCAGCTCGATCTGGCCATCATCAGCGAAGAGGCGCGCCTGCAGACCGCGTTGACCCGCCTGGTGGATGCCGGTGTCGGGGTCAAGTCACGGGCCGCGCAGTCCGCCGGGCTGTCCGATGCCCAGGCGCGGATGCTCGACCGCCAGCGCAGCGAGACCGATCAGTCGGCCACCGCCATCGCGCAGATGGCGGCGACCATCCAGCAGGTGACCCATAACGTGCAGACCACCGCCCACGCCGCCAGCGACGCCGACCAGCTGGCCCAGCAGGGCAGCGACCTGGCGCAGCAGAGCCTGCGCGCCATGGGCAGCATGAACGAGGCGGTCAGCGACATCGGCCAGGCGGTCAACGCCCTGGCCGAGCAGACCCAGTCCATTGGCAGCGTGGTGGACGTGATCACCTCGATTGCCGAGCAGACCAACCTGCTGGCGCTCAATGCTGCCATCGAGGCGGCGCGGGCCGGCGAGCAGGGCCGGGGCTTCGCCGTGGTGGCCGACGAGGTGCGGTCGCTGGCGCAGCGCACCCGCGCCTCGACCGAGGAGATCCACCACATCATCTCCACCCTGCGTTCCGGTGCCGACCGCGCGGTGGCCAGCGCCAGCCGCGGGCAGCAGATCTCCAGCGACAGTGTGCACAGCGTCGAGGCGGTGCAGGAGGCGTTGTCGGGTATCGCCCAGGCGATCAGCCGCATCACCGGCATGAGCCAGCAGATGGCCACGGCATCCGAGCAGCAGAGCCATGTGGCCGAGGACATCAACCAGCAGATCGTACGCATCGCTCATTTGTGCGACGAGAGCGCGGGGCAGGCCAAGCAGGGCGCCGAAATCAGCCAGGACCTTGAGCGCATGGCGGAGTACCTGCACAGCCTGGCGGAGCGGTTCAACCGGTGACGTGCGTTGCCTTCATCACTGGCAAGCCGGCTCCTACAGGGACAGCGCAAGGCTTGAGGTTCGCGCGGTCGGTGTGGGAGCCGGCTTGCCGGCGAAAGGCCCGCAAAGCGGGCCCAAATTTCCAGCCTGTGGCAAAATCCCTCCGCCAACGGAGACTCCCATGCCCAGACCCCGCTGCGAGCGCTGCCAGCGCCCGCTCGCCCATTGCCTTTGCGCACTGATCCCGCACCTGGACAGCCGTACCCGCGTGGTCGTGCTGCAACACCCCAGTGAAACCGCCCACGCCCTGAACACGGCTCGCCTGGCGGCCCTTGGGTTAGTGAATGCAGAGTTGCGGATCGGCGAGGTGTTCGATGACCTGGAGACCTTGCCGGCGACACCGGGTTATCGCCCGGTCCTGTTGTTCCCAGGTGATGAGGCAGAGGTCTTGCAGGCATACGGGCAGGGTGATGATCTGCCGTTGCTGCTGATCGTACCTGACGGTACCTGGCGCAAGGCACGCAAGATGCTCTACCTGAACCCGCAGCTGGAAGCGTTGCCACGGGTGACGCTGGGCGCGGTCCTGCCTTCGCGCTACCGGTTGCGCAAGGCACCTGAGCCAGGCGCCGTATCCACCCTCGAGGCGATCGTGCAGGCGCTGAACGTGCTGGAAGCACCTGCTGGCTTCGATGCGTTGTTGCGCCCGTTCGAGGCCTTGATCGACGGGCAGATCGCAGCCATGGGCGCCGAGACGTTTCAACGGAATCATGGGCAGGACTGAGCTAATGACGCATTGCTTTGGGTAGACCTCTGTAGGAGCGGCTTTAGCCGCGATCACCCGCGAAGCGGGTTCCAGGCACCGCGTCGCCGGCATCGCGGCTGAAGCCGCTCCTACAGAAGTCCCTGCTATGACGTGAAGTTACCGCTCGCGCAAGGCCTCGGTCCGGGCCTTCATCACCGGCTTCAACAGATAGTCCAGCACGCTCTTCTGCCCGGTGATGATGTCCACCGTGGCGACCATCCCCGGGATGATCAGCAGCGGCTTGTTGTCGCCACCCAGATGGTTCTTGTCGGTGCGCACCTGGATCAGGTAGAACGCATTGCCCTTGTCGTCGGTGACGGTGTCCGCGCCGATCAGTTCCAGCTTGGCCTTGAGCCCGCCATAGATGGTGTAGTCGTAGGCGCTGAACTTGACCATCGCGGTTTGTCCAGGATGCAGGAACGCCACATCTTGCGGCCGTACCTTGGCCTCGATCAGCAGGTTGTCCTCGATCGGCACGATCTCCACCAGGTCGCTGCCGGGCTGCACCACGCCGCCGATGGTGTTGACCTTGAGCAGCTTGACGATGCCGCGCACCGGCGACACCACGGTGGTGCGGTTGACCCGGTCGTCGATGGCGATGCTGGTGGCGGTGATCTTCGACAGTTCGGTGCGCTTGTCGTTGAGTTCCTTGGCGGCGTCGGAGCGAAAGCTTGCGTCCGATTCCTGGATCTTGCTGCGGATCTCGGCGATCGCCGCCTCGGCGCGGGGTATGGCCAGGTTGGTCGCGTTCAACTGGCCGCGCGCCTCGACGCTGCGCTGCTTGAGGCGCAGGATCTCCACCGGGGAGATGGCGCCCTTGCTCACCAGCGGCGAGGACATGTCCAGCTCCTGCTGCAACAAGCCCACCGCCGAGCGGTACTGGTCGACCTTGGAACGGAACTCGGCCAGCTCCTGAGTCTTCTGCCGCAGCTGTTCATTGAGGGTCTGCTTCTCGCTGGTCAGGCGGCGCTGTCGTGATTCGTACAGCGCGGCCTCGTCCTCGGCCACCTGCGGCGCCTTGGCGCGGACTTCGCTCGACAGCACGAAGGGGCGGCCTTCGGACTCGGCCGACAGGCGTTCCACCTGCGCGCTGAGGGCGTAACGGTCGGCTTCGCTTTCACCCTTGTTCGACTTGAAGCGCGTGTCATCCAGGCGCAGGAGGGTGGCGCCCTTGTCGACCATCTGCCCCTCTCGCACGAAGATCTCGGTGACGATGCCGCCTTCGAGGTTCTGCACCACCTGCACCTTGCTCGACGGAATGGCCTTGCCTTCGCCGACGGTAACTTCGTCGAGCACCGCGAAGTTGGCCCAGACCAGTGCCACCAGCAGCAGGATCGCCGCCAGCCACACGGTCAGCCGTGACAGGCTGGGGGATTCCTGCAGGGTGGCGCCGGCCAGCTCTGGCATATAGTCGCGTTCGGCGCGGCTGTCGCCGCCCTGGAGGTAGCTGCGCACGCTGTGGCTGATGGGCATGTTCTACCTCCGATGCAGGCCGGGGCCCGCTCCCACAGGGATTCAAGAGTGTTGGTTCACAGCGCCGCGCCGATACGGCCCTTGCGCAGCGCGTCGATGACCGCATCCTTCGGCCCGTCGGCAACGATCTTGCCGTTGTCCAGCACCAGCAGCCGGTCCACCAGGCTGAGCATCGAGGTACGGTGGGTGACCAGCAGCAGGGTCTTGCCGGGCACCCAGTTCAGCAGGCGCTGGCGCAGCTGTTCCTCGCTGCTGTTGTCCATGTGGCTGGTGGGCTCGTCGAGTATCAGGATCGGCGGCTCCAGCAGCAGGGCCCGGGCCAGCAGCACGGCCTGGCGCTGGCCGCCGGAGAGCAGCTGGCCGCGCTCGCCCACCGGGCGGTCGAAGCCTTGCGGGTGTTGGCGGGCCAGCTCGCTGACGCCGGTCAGTTCGGCCACCTCGAGCATGCGCGCGTCGCTGACGTGCCGTGCGCCGAGGGTTAGGTTGTCGCGCAGGCTGCCGGCCAGCAGCGGCAGGTCGTGTGCCACGTAGCCGAGCTGGCTGCGCAGGTCGCTGATATCCAGTTGGCGCAGGTCGAGGTTGTCCAGCAGCACCTGGCCTTCGTCGGGGTGATGGAAGCCCATCAACAGCCGGGCGAGGGTGCTCTTGCCCGAGCCGCTGCGGCCGATGATACCGATGCGTTCGCCCGGCTTGAGGGTGGCGCTCACGTCGTTGAGGGCTGGCGCCGTTTGCCCGGCATAGCGGAAGGTGGCGTGGTTGATGGTGATGCCACCTTGCAGCGCGGTGTGTTCCAGCGCCTGGTGCTCGGCCTCGCGCTCCTGGGGCAGGCTCATCAGGGCATCGGTGCTGCGCATGGTCAGCTGGGCCTGCTGGTAGCGGGTGATCAGCCCGGCGATCTGGCCGAGCGGGGCGAGCACCCGGCTGCCGAGCATGTAGCTGGCCACCAGCGCGCCGACACTGAGGTTGCCGGCGATGATGCTGTACACCCCGGCGACGATCGTCGCCATGCCGCAGAACTGCTGGATGAACAGGGTGCCGTTGCTGGCCAGCGACGAGAGGTTGCGGGCATGGGCGTCGAGGCGGGCGATGGCGCCGTTGGTGTGTTCCCACTGGTACTGGCGTTCGCTTTCAGCGCCGCAGGCCTTGAGGGTTTCCAGGCCGCCGAGGGTCTCGATCAGCAGCGCCTGGCGCACTGCGCCGAGGCTCAGGCTTTTTTGCACGGTGTCACGCAGGCGCACCTGGATGAACAGCGCCAGGCCTACCGCCAGCGGGAAGGCGATCAGCGGGATCACCACCAGCCAGCCCCCGAGCAGGCCGATCACCAGCAGCATCAGGGCCACGAACGGCAGGTCGATGATGCTGGTCAGGGTCACTGCGGTGAGGAATTCGCGTAGCCCCTGGAAGTCATGGATGCTCTGGGCGAAGCCACCGATGGTGGCCGGGCGCGCCTTCATGCTCATGCCGGTGATGCGTTCAAACAAGGTGGCGGAGAGAATCAGGTCGGTCTTCTTGCCGGCCTGGTCCAGCAGGTGGGCACGGACCATGCGCAGCACCAGTTCGAAGGCGGTACCGATGAACAGGCCGGCGACCAGCACCCAAAGGGTGGACAGCGCCTGGTTGGGGACCACGCGGTCGTAGGTCTGCATGACGAACAGCGGCACCATCAGGCCCAGCAGGTTGATCAGCAGGCTGGCCAGCAGGGCATCACTGTACAGCCAGCGGGAGTGGCGCAGGGTGTCGCGGAACCAGGCGTTGACCCGCGGGATGAGCGGCGCGCGCACGTCCTCCAGGGTATGCCGTGGGCGGGCGAACAGGGCCTGGCCGCTGTAGGCCTCGGCCAGGGCTTCGCGCTCGACCCACTGCTCACCGCCTTCGGCCTCGCATGGCAGCAGCAATGCCCGGCCGTTTTCACCCCACCGTTGCAGCACGGCGCTGCGGCCGTCATCGAGGATCAGCAGCACCGGCAGGTTGAGTGGGGAAATGGCGTCCAGGTCACGCCGCAGCACGCGAGCCTGCAACCCGGCGCGCGCGGCGGCGCGGGGCAGCAGGCCCAGGGCCAGGCGTTGCTCGGCCAGCGGCAGGCCACTGCACAGGCTGGCACGGCTGGCCGTGCAGCCATGCAGCTTGCACAGGATCAGCAGGCCATCGAGCAACGGATCATCAACATCCAGGCGCGGTTGCGCGCTTTGCATACTGGTCACGATGGCCTACTCCTGCCGCGGTGGACGGGAAATGGGCGCTGGCGAAAAATCCCTTGTCTCGTCAGAACCTAACGCATGTCAGGCAATTTCGCCTCGTTGCGCACTTCGGTCTTGGCGATGGCTTCCGGCGGCAGCGAGATACGCTGCTTGCTCAGCAGCTCGCCCATGGTCGCCAGTACCCGGTACATGGAGAACTCTTCGGTATAGCGCACCTCGGTGTAGCGACGGTTGGCGTTGTACAGCTCGTTCTCGCTGTCGAGCACGTCGAGCAGGGTGCGCTGGCCCAGGCCGAACTGGTCCTGGTAGGCGGCGCGCACGCGCTGGGTGGTCTCGGCGTACTCGCGGGCGCTCGGGGTCTGCTTGCGGGCATTGTTCATCGCGTTCCAGGCCAGGCTGAGGTTTTCGTTCAGCTCGCGCAGGGCATTGTTGCGGATGTCCATCGCCTGGTTGATCTTGTGCGCGTCCGACTGCAGGCGGGCCTTGTCGCTGCCACCGCGGAACAGGTTGTAGCTGAGCTCGACGCCGGCCTGCCAGTCATTGTTGTCATGCCCTTTCTGGCCGCCGAGGTTGTTGTTGGCACCGGTGGCCAGCACCGCGTCCAGGCGTGGGTAGAAGGGCGACTTGGCCACTTCGTACTGCTGCTCGGCGGAGCGCACATCAGCCTGCGCCGACTTGAGGTAGGGGTTGTTCTCCAGCATGCCCTGGCGGGCATTGAGCAGGTCGCCCGGCACTTCGCCCTTGATTGTGACGGGTGTTTCCAGTTCATCGGGGAGGCGCCCGACTACGCTGTAGAAGTTGGCCTCGGCGTCGGCCAGGTCGACCTCGGCGGTGTCCAGGTTGTTTTCGGCCAGGGCGCGACGGGCGCGGGACTGGTCGAGGTCGGCGGTGCTGCCCACGCCGCGTTCGCTGCGCAGGCCGATCTGGTCGTTGACCCGCAGGTGGGCCTGCAGGTTGTTCTTGGCCAGGGTTACCAGTTCACGGCGCTTGAGTACCTCGAGGTAGACCTCGATGGCACGCAGGGCGATGCTCTCGGCGGTGGCCTGGGTGTAGTAGGCACGCGAGGTGGCCACCGCTTCGGTGCGGGCGACCTCGTTGGAGGTATTGAAGCCGTCGAACAGCATCTGCCGCAGACGCAGCTCGGATTGGGTGTAGTTGAGCGTTTCCTTGTTGTGGTTACGCGTGCCGTCCGGGTTGAAGCCGCGGGTGTTGGTGTTGTCCGAACGTTGCCGGCCGTAGCCTGCGACCAGATCGACGGTTGGGTAGTACCCCCCGCGGGCGAACTTCACATCCTCGTCGGCCGACAGCCTGCTGTTGCGGCTGGCGCTGATCTCGGGATGCTGGTCCACGGCGTTCTGGACAGCCTCGGTAATCGACATCGCCTGACTGTTGGCACACGCCATGGCCAACAAAATCGCACTGGTGATGGGGGTTAAAGCGCGCATGGGGTACATCTCCCTGGTCTTGAATAATGTCCTGCTATTCGCCAAAAAAATGACGAAAAATTAGAATCAAACCGTTTCAGGTTTGTAACAACAGAGCTAAGAACATTTGTCGGGCGAGCTAAGAAGATTTTTTCATAAGATATATGCGAAAAAAAACTTATGCGGTCTAAGGAATCCGGGACATTGTTTCATTCAGGTGGTTACGGGAATTGGCTGGGACAGGCGATTTTCGGGCCTTGGTGAAAGTTCCAGATTTTTTGCAGCTAAGGAGACAGGGGAGGAAGGCGAAAGCGGAATTTGGCGACAAAAAAATGGCACTGAATAATGGCCATTCGCCCTGTTCACTATCGCGGCAGTCGTCACAGGGAGCGTGGTTTCTCACGAACGTGACAGCAGTGGTTCCAACAACCATGGCACTTGGACCGTTGCGCACATTACCCGGCACGCCTTGATCTGCGAAAAGCCCATCGGCAGGGGAGGCGTACGCTCATGGCTAAATTAGTCGGTGTGGTCGGCAAGGTAGTCGGCCAGGTATTCGCGGTGGGCGATGACGGTCATCGCCGTCTTTTGGTGGAAGGGGATCGCCTGTTCGCCGGCGAGCAACTGGAGACCGGGAGCGAGGGCGCGGTGGCGGTGCGCTTGCAAAACGGTGCCGAACTGACCCTGGGCCGTGGCAGCAGCCTGGAGATGACCCCCGACCTGCTGGCCGATCGCGCTCCTCATGTACAGGCGCCGGACGCGCAGCCCAGCAACGCCCAGCTCAGTGACGTCGAGCAACTGCAAAAAGCCATTGCCGCAGGCGCCGACCCCACGCAGGAAGCCGAAGCGACCGCGGCGGGTGGCAACCCTGGTGGCGTGTCGGGTGCGCTCGGTGGCGGCCACAGTTTCGTGATACTGACCGAGGTGGCCGGTCGGGTGGATCCCACCATTGGTTTCCCTACGGCGGGCTTCAACGGCTTCCCTTTGCTGGCCAATCTCGAGCTTGGTGGGCTCGATGGCAATGACGCGGCGCCCCTGCCGGCCGGCGCGCCACCCGCCGACAATCCGGTCAGCCTCACCGGCCTGGATGTCAGCCCGGCCGAGTTGATCCTGGACGAGGCGAACCTGCCCCAGGGCTCGGCCAGCAATCCTGCGGCCTTGACCCAGTCGGGCAGCTTCACGGTGATTGCCGCCGATGGCGTGTTCAACCTCAGTGTCGGTGGCATCAATGTGGTCACCGCAGGCGTGGTGACCGGCGTCGGCCAGTCCATCGTCACCGGGCTCGGCAATGTGCTGACCATCACGGGCTACAACCCGGCCACGGGCGTGGTGAGCTACAGCTACACCTTGACCGGCGCGGAACATCATCCGGACGGTGCCGGGACCAATACGTTGGGCGAGCAGTTCCCGGTGCTGGTCAGCGATACCGATGGCGATGTGGCCAGCGGCACGCTGGACGTTATCGTCCGTGACGACGTGCCACGCGCCGTGAACGACAGCAATGCCAGCACCGCTACCGAGCAGCATCTGGAACTCAGCGGCAATGTGCTGACCAACGATATCCAGGGCGCGGACCGCATTCCCAGCGGCCCGGTGGTGGCCGGTACCTTCGTCGGAACCTACGGCACCTTGGTGCTGGTCGCGGATGGTTCCTACACCTACACCCTCAATACCAACGATCCGGATTTCAAGAACCTGCACGGTGGCGGCAGTGGGGTGGAGAACTTTACCTACACCCTGAAAGACGCCGACGGCGACACCAGCACCGCGACCCTGACCCTCAACGTCAGCAACCTCAATGACCCGGTGACCCTCGGCGGGCTGGACGTCAATGGCGGCGAGCTGACCGTCTACGAGAAGAACCTGGCCGACGGCAGTGCGCCCAATCCCGGTGCGCTGACGCAGAGCGGCACCTTCACGGTGGCGGCGCCCGATGGCCTGCAGACCTTGAGCGTCGGCGGTATCACCGTGGTCAGTGGCGGCGTGGCGGCAAGTTTCCCGCAGTCGATCACCACTGCGCTGGGCAACACCTTGACCATCACCGGTTTCAACCCGGCCACGGGTGTGATCAGCTACAGCTACACCTTGCTGGACAACGAGAACCACGCCAGCGGCGACGGCGCCAACAGCCTGTCCGAGCACTTCACCGTCACCGCCACGGACACCGATGGCAGCACGGCCACTGGCTCGCTGGACGTGAACATCATCGACGACCTGCCCAAGGCCAATCCCGATGCGGCCAGTGTCGTCGAAGGCGGCACGGTCAGCGGCAATGTGCTCGACAACGATACGTCCGGCGCGGACGTGCGGGCCGATGGTCGTTATGTGGTGGGTGTGCGAGCCGGCTCCGATACCTCGACATCGGCCAGTGGCCAATTGGGCGATCCGGTCCAGGGCCAGTACGGTTACCTGACCCTCGATGCCCAAGGCAACGCCACCTATCACGCCAACCCCAACCCCAACCCCAACGCCGTCGCTCCGGCGGGCGCCACGGATGTCTTCGTCTATACCGTGCGTGACAGTGACGGCGACGAAAGCACCACCACCATTACCATCGACGTGCGCGATTGCTCGCTGATCGCCGGGCCTGACAGCGAGGTCACGGTCTACGAGAAAGCGCTTGACCTGAACAAGGATGGCAACGACCTGGCCGGTGGCAATGTTACCGGCAGTGAACCGGGCTCCACCGGCGAGACGGCCAGCGGTTCGTTGGCCAGTTCCGTCAGCGGTGGCGTGGGCGGGCTGACCTTCACCCTGGTCGGCAACGCCACCGGCCAGTATGGCCAGATCCAACTGAATTCGGACGGCACCTACACCTACACCTTGACCTCCGCGCCGAACTCGCCGAATCACGTGAACGACGGCCCGAATGTGTTGACGGAATCCTTCACCTACCAGGTCAAGGATTCGCTCGGCAACACCACCACCAGCACCATCGTGATCAACATCGTCGACGACGTGCCCAAGGCTCACAGCGACTTCGCCAATGTCTACGAAGGCGGCACTGTCAGCGGCAATGTGCTGGTCAACGATGTGGCCGGCGCCGATGTGCGGGCCGACGGGCAGTATGTGGTCGGCGTGCGTGCAGGCAGCGACACCTCGACATCGGCCACCGGCCAGCTGGGCAGCAACGTGGCGGGGCAATATGGCTACCTGACGCTCGACGCCCAGGGCAATGCCACCTATCACGCCAATCCCAATTCGGTGGCACCGGCCGGTGCCATGGACGTGTTCGTCTACACCATCCGCGATGCCGATGGCGACGAAAGCACCACCACGATCACCATCAACGTGCACGACAACTCCCTGGTCGCCTGCCCGGATGACACGGCCAAGGTCTACGAGAAAGCCCTGGACCTGACCAAGGACGGCAACGACCTGGCAGCGGGCAATGTCACCGGCAGCGATCCGCAGTCCAGTGCGGAAACCACCAGTGGTTCGCTGGCAGGCTCGGTCAGCGGCGGTATCGGTGGGTTGACCTTCACCCTGGTCGGCAATGCCACCGGCCAGTATGGCCAGATCCAGTTGAACAGTGATGGCAGCTACACCTACACCCTGACCTCGGCGGCGAACTCGCCCAATCACGTCAACGATGGCCCGAACGTGGTCACCGAGAGCTTCACCTACCAGGTCAAGGATTCGCTCGGCAACACCACCACCAGTACCATCGTGGTCAGCATCGTCGATGACGTGCCCAAGGCCCATTGCGACGTGGCCTCGGTCAAGGAGGGCGCCAGCGTCAGCGGCAACGTGCTGGACAACGATGTGATCGGCGCCGATGTGCGTGCCGACGGGCAGTACGTGGTCGGTGTGCGCGCCGGCTCCGACACCTCGACCTCGGCCATCGGCCATGTCGGCGACTCCATCGTCGGCCAGTATGGCTACCTGACCTTGGACAGCCAGGGCAACGCCACCTACCACGCCAACCCCGACAGCGTGCCGGCCGCCGGCGCGACCGACAGCTTCGTCTACACCATCCGTGACGCCGACGGCGACGAGAGCACCACGACCATTCGCATCAATGTGCAGGACAGCAAACTGGTGGCGTGCGAGGACAACGACGTCACCGTGTACGAAAAAGCGCTGGACCTGCACAAGGACGGCAATGACCTGGCCGCCGGCACCGTCACCGGCAGCGAGCCGGGTTCCACTGGCGAGACAGCCTCTGGCAGCCTGGTGGGGTCGGTCCAGGGCGGCGTCGGCGCACTGACCTACAGCCTGGTCGGCAATGCCGTGGGCCAGTACGGGCAGATCCAGCTCAATGCCGACGGTTCCTACACCTACACCCTGACCTCGGCGCCGAAGACCCCGGGTGGTGCCAACGACGGCGCCAACACCGTCAACGAGTACTTCACCTACAAGGCTACCGACGCCTTGGGCAACAGCGTCACCAGCACCATTGCCATCAACATCGTCGACGATATGCCGACGGTGCAGTGCGCGGTACGCAGCATCACGCCCGGCCAGGTGGACTCCAACATCCTGCTGGTGGTGGATGTGTCCAGCAGCATGGCGGCAAGCTCCGGCGTGCCGGGGCTGACCCGCCTGGAACTGGCCAAGCAGGCGATCAATGCCTTGCTCGACAAGTACGACGAGATGGGCGACATCAAGGTGCAGATCGTCACCTTCGGCACCGGTGCGCAGGTGCAGACCCCGGTGTGGGTCACGATCGGCGAGGCCAAGAACCTGATCGCCGGGCTCAGCCCAGGCGGCTCGACCTACTACGATTCGGCAGCGACCAAGGCCCAGGAAGCCTTCGCCACAACGGGCAAGCTGGTGGGCGCGCAGAACATCAGCTACTTCTTCTCCGACGGTGAGCCCACCAATGGTCATGCCATGACCGCGCCACGGGAAGCCGCCTGGGAATCCTTCCTCGACAGCAACGGCATCAAGTCCTACGCCATCGGCATGGGCAGCGGGGTCAACGAGGGCAATCTCAATCCGCTGGCCTACGACGGCAGCAGCCATACCGACACCAACTCGGTGGTGGTCACCGACCTCAGCCAGCTAGGCGCGGTGCTTTCCGGCACGGTGCAGGGCGCACCGATTACCGGCAGCCTCATGAGTGGCGGTGATTTCGGGGCTGATGGCGGCTTCATCAAGGCGCTGCTGGTCGATGGCACCACCTACACCTACGATCCGAAGGCCAATGCTGGGCAGGGCGGTTACGCGGCCAGCGGCGGCGTGGACAAAGCCACCTTCGACACCGTGAGCAACAGCCTGAACATCAAGAGCGGCCTGGGCGGCACCCTGGTGGTGAACATGGACAACGGCGAGTTCACCTACACGCCACCGAAAGACAACGGCAGCGGCCAGGTGGAGAAGTTCGGCTTCACCGCCAGCGACAACGACGGCGATACCCGCAGTGCCAGCCTGACGATCAACATCAACAGCAATGGCGCGCCGGTCGCGGGTGCCGACCACATCATCACCAATATCAAGGGCGCCACCCTGACGGTGCCGGCAGAGGCGCTGCTGGCCAATGACCGCGACCCGGACCACGACACCCTGAGTGCCGCGCCGACCACCTTCAATACCAACTTCGCCGACAAGGGCGCGGGCTTCACGGCGGGCATCCAGGCACAGACCATCAAGTTCGATGCCACCGCCAACAAGGCCGAGAACCAGTTGCGCGACCTGGCCCGCAGCGAGTTCACCAGCCTCAACGGCAGCATGACCGCTGCCCTGGTGGTGGCTGGTTACCTGGGCTCGATCAGCACCGCCAATGCCAACGACGAGGACACCCTGACGGTGACCCTGCGCAAGGGCGAAACCCTCACTCTCGACCATGACCGGCCCGCGGGAAACCTGCTGATGGAGTGGAAGGATGCCGGCGGCAGCTACCAGTCCATCGTCGACGGCGGCAGCTTCACGGCCACCCATGACGGGGTGTACAGCATCCATGTGATCAATACCGAGAACGCCGCTGGCAACAGCAAGGCTGCCGAGAACTACAAGCTGAGCCTGGTGGTGGACTACAGCAATGCCAGCAACGAGGACTATCACGGCAGCTACACCGTCAGCGACAACCATGGCGGCAACGGCAGCGGAGCGGTGGATATCACTTACCAGGCCGGCAACACCCTTACCGGCACCGGCGGTGACGATGTACTGCTGGCCGGGGCCGGCGATACCACCCTCAACGGTGGCGCCGGCAATGATGTGCTGGTGGCGGGGGCGGGCAACAACAGCCTGTACGGTGGTGATGGCGACGACCTGCTGATCGGTGGTCCTGGCAACGACCTGCTCGACGGCGGAGCCGGCAATGACACTGCCAGCTACGCCAAGGCCACCGCCGGCGTGGCCGTGGACCTTGGCCATGTCGGGCAGCAGAACACCGTCGGTGCCGGGCTGGACACCCTCAGCGGTATCGAGAATCTGATCGGCTCGGACTACAACGACACCCTGACCGGCAATGACGGTGACAACCTGCTCAACGGCGGCGTGGGCAACGATGTGCTCAAGGGCGGTGCGGGCAACGACATCCTGATTGGCGGGCCGGGCAACGACACGCTCACCGGCGGCAGTGGCAATGACAGCTTTGTCTGGCAGAAGGGCGAGACCGGGCACGACACCGTGACCGACTTCACCCCTGGCAGTGATCGTCTGGATCTGTCGCAACTGCTACAGGGCGAGAACGCCACCAGTGCGTCGCTGGACGACTACCTGCACTTCAAGATCAGTGGCACCGGCACCAATGTGGTGTCGACCATCGAGGTCAGCAGCGTCGCCGGCGCGGCGCCGACCCAGACCATCGACCTGGCTGGGGTGGACCTGGCGCAGCATTATGGCGTTTCGGCCGGGGCAGGGGGGCTGATCGCGGCCGGGCATGACACCGCGACCATCATCAACGGCATGCTCAATGACCACTCGTTGAAGGTGGATACGGTGTAAGCCAGCAGCGCATCGCGGGGCAAGTCCGCCCCGCGATGGCGTCACTGTGGCCGGTGCAAGGTCTTCTGCTTGAGGATCCAGGCACTGACCAGTACCGCGCTGGTCAGCATGAACGCCCGCGCCCAGAACAACGGCACCAGGTAGCAGGACAGCCCGATGCTCGCCCACATCAGGCCGATCGCATACACCTTGCCCTTGAGCGGGATCCCCTCACCGCTGAGGTAGTCGCGTATCCACGGTCCGAGTTTCGGGTGGTTCACCAGCCAGTGGTGAAAACGCGGCGAGCTGCGGGCGAAGCAGGCCGCCGCCAGCAGCAGGAACGGGGTGGTGGGCAATACCGGCAGGAAGATCCCCGCCACCCCCAGCGCGACGCTGAGCCAGCCGACGGCCAGCAGCAGGTAGCGCACCACCTTGGTCAGTGGTGGCGTGGCTTGAGCAGGGCGGGCTTCTCTTCGGGGGCGTGCAGCAGCAGGAACAACGCGCTCAGTGCCTCGGGGATCTGCACGATCATGTCGTCCTGCAGGTTGGCGTTGCCGGCAATGTCGGCAAACTCGGGTTGTTCGTCGAACAGGCCCGAGCCGACCATGATCGGCAGCAGCATTTCGCTGACTTCTTCCTCGGCATTCTCGAACCAGGCCTCTTCACGCAGGAACACGCCCTCCATGAAGCCGATGCACCAGCCGCGCAGGTCGGAGTCGTCCGGCTCTTCGGTCAGGTCAAGCTCACAAGGCAGGTCGAATTCCTCGTCGCTGGCCAACTGGCGGGCGATGTGCCCCTTGAGCGCGACCAGGGTGGCCTCGATCTCGGTGCGTTGGGCATCGCTGGCGTAATGGGGTTCTTCGGCGAACAGCGCATCGATCCATTCGCGTTCTGGAACTTCTTCAGAGCAGATCGACAGCGCGGTCAGGTAGCCGTGGGCGGCGACGTAGTCCAGCGCTTCTTCGTGCAGCTCATCGGCGTCGAGGAAGGCTTGCAGGCGGGTCAGTTGCTCGGCGAAGGACATTACAGGGCTACCTTGGGGAATAAACGATGCTGAATTCTAGCACCTTGCGGCGCTCGCGGGGCAAAGGGAACGTCCGTCACCGGGGCATGCCGGGGGGCGCGGCAGTCGGGTATACTCCGCGGTTTTTCGTGCCAGGTGGCGTTTTGCGGCCATCCGGCAAAAACCGCTTACGCATTCGGTGTGTGCGCGGCGGATTTATCGTCCAGCCTGAGTCCAGGATGGTACGGCGATTTTGGAGTGGCAAATGCTCGAACAGGCTCAGCGCGTCCTCAAGGATGTCTTCGGTTACGACAGTTTCCGCGGGCGCCAGGCAGCGATCATCGAATGTGTGGCGGGCGGCGGCGACGCACTGGTACTGATGCCCACCGGTGGCGGCAAGTCCCTGTGTTTCCAGGTGCCCGGCTTGCTGCGCCCCGGCTTGACGGTGGTGGTGTCGCCGCTGATCGCGCTGATGGACGACCAGGTCGCCACCCTCGACGAGCTGGGCGTGGCCGCCGCTGCGCTGAACTCCACGCTCAGCGCCGAGCAGCAGCGCGACCTGGCCGGGCGCCTGCGCCGCGGTGAGGTGAAAATGCTGTACCTGGCCCCCGAGCGCCTGGTGCAGCCGCGCATGCTGGACTTCCTGCGTGGCCTGGACATTTCCCTGTTCGCCATCGACGAGGCCCACTGCGTCTCGCAATGGGGCCACGACTTCCGTCCGGAATACCTGCAACTGGGCCAGCTTGCCGAGCTGTTCCCCCATGTGCCGCGCATCGCCCTGACCGCCACCGCCGACATGCGTACCCGCGAGGAGATCGTCCAGCGCCTGCACCTGCAGGGCGCCGAGCGTTTCCTGTCGAGTTTCGACCGACCGAACATTTTCTACCGCATCGTGCCCAAGGAGGCGCCGCGCAAGCAGTTGATGGCGTTCCTCGGCGAGCGGCGCGGCAACGCCGGCATCGTCTATTGCCTGTCGCGCAAGAAAGTCGACGAGACCGCGGCCTTCCTCTGCGAGCAGGGCTTCCCGGCGTTGCCGTACCACGCCGGCCTGGCTGCGGAGACCCGCGCCGCCAACCAGCATCGCTTTCTCAACGAGGAAGGGCTGATCATGGTCGCGACTATCGCCTTCGGCATGGGTATCGACAAGCCCAACGTGCGTTTCGTCGCTCACCTCGACCTGCCCAAGTCGCTCGAGGCCTATTACCAGGAGACCGGCCGTGCCGGCCGTGACGGCCTGCCATCGGACGCCTGGATGGCCTACGGCCTGCAGGACATGGTGATGCTCAAGCAGATGCTGCAGAACTCCGAGGGCGACGAGCGGCATAAACGCATCGAACAGCACAAGCTCGACGCCATGCTGGCCCTGTGTGAGGAAACCCGTTGCCGTCGCCAGTCATTGCTGGCCTATTTCGACGAGGTGCTGGAGCAGCCCTGCGGGCACTGCGACAACTGCGTCGACAATGTGCAGACCTGGGACGCCACCGAGCCCGCGCGCCAGGCCTTGTCGGCAGTGTTCCGCACCGGCCAGCGCTATGGTGTCGGCCATCTGGTCGATGTGCTGTTGGGCAAGGACACCGAGAAGGTGCGCAATTTCGGCCACGAGAAACTGTCGGTGTTCGGCGTCGGCAAGACGCTGGCCGAGGCCGAATGGCGCTCGCTGTTCCGCCAGTTGGTGGCGCGTGGCCTGGTGGACATCGACCTGGAAGGCTACGGCGGCCTGCGCCTGTCCGACAGCTGCCGACCGCTGTTGCGCGGTGAGGTGAACCTGCAACTGCGCCGCGACCTCAAGCCGCAGACCGCGGCCAAGGCGTCCGGCGGCAGTGGCGGCAGCCCGGCCAGCCAGCTGGTGCGCGCCGAGGAACGCGAATTGTGGGAGGCGTTGCGCACCTTGCGGCGCAAGCTGGCCGAAGAGCACAGCGTGCCGCCTTATGTCATCTTCCCCGACTCCACCTTGCTGGAGATGCTGCGCAGCATGCCTACCAGCCTCGGCGACATGGCCCAGGTCAGTGGTGTCGGTGCGCGCAAGCTGGAGCGCTACGGCCAGGCCTTCCTTGAGGTGCTCAATGGCGCCGGTGGCACCGATGAAGCGCCGAAGGTGGTGCTCGACCTACGCCACGAACTGGTCAGCCTGGCCCGCGCCGGCATGACACCGGCACAGATCGCCGGGCAACTCAACTGCACTGAGAAGAACGTCTACAGCTTGCTGGCCGAGGCCATCGGCCGCCAGGAGCTGAGCCTGGAGCAGGCACTGGACCTGCCTGAAGAGCTGATGATGGAAGTGCAGGACGCCTTCCTCGACGGCGAGGGCGAGCTGCCTGCGGTGTCCGCTGTGGCATCGCTGTTCGGCCAGCGGGTGCCGGAAGGTGTGCTGCACTGCGTGCGGGCGGCGCTTGCCGTGGAGTTCGGTGTGTGATTGCCGGCATTTGTGCCATTTGCTGACCTTTGTCATACCCTTACATGATTATCAGTCATTTCCGTGGCGTCGAACCTTGCCTGATCGGTCGGGCCATGGTTAGCTGGCTAATAATTAGTTCTATTCATTGAGTTACTTATGCCCCTGACCGACAACCAACACCGCTTCGGCATGCAGCTGGCCCAGATGTCCCGAGGCTGGCGCGCCGAGCTGGATCGCCGCCTGGCCGGGCTCAACCTGTCGCAAGCCCGTTGGCTGGTGCTGCTGCACTTGGCCAGGTTCGAGGAGGCGCCGACCCAGCGCGAGCTGGCCCAGAGCGTCGGCGTCGAGGGCCCGACCCTGGCGCGCCTGCTCGACAGCCTGGAAAGCCAGGGATTGGTGCGCCGCCAGGCGGTGATGGAAGACCGTCGGGCCAAGAAGATCCTGCTGTGCCCGCCGGCCAAGCCGCTGATCGACCAGATCGAGACCATCGCCAATGCGTTGCGGCTCGAGTTGTTCACCGGGGTCGATGAGGCCGACCTGGAAGTGTGCATGCGCGTGCATGCGAAGATTCTCGATAATCTCGAAAAGTCCTGAGCTTGACGTAGATCGCGGGGCAAGCCCGCTCCCACAAGATTCTGCTTGGCTTGTGGGGGCGGCTTGCCCCGCGATCATTTCTAGAAGGTATGCCCCAGGTTCAGGTACACCGCCTTCTCATGCGCATCGTTGGCGCCATAGCTCAGGTTCAACGGCCCCAGCGGCGTTTCCAGCCCCAGGAAGATACTCGCTGCATTGATGTAGCCGCTGTCGAACTCGTTGTCGTTGTTCCACGCCCGCCCGCGCTCCAGCGACCCGCCCAGGTACAGCGGGAAGTCCAGGGGCAGGTAGGCCCGTGGCGTCAGGCGGCGGTAGTAGACCATGCGCAGCAGGCTCATGTTCTGCCCGGAGATCGAGTCCTGGCGAAAGCCCGATAGCTGGCGTGCCCCGCCGAACACGAAGCTTGAGGTGACCACCTCGGCATCGTCCAGGGTGCGCCCGTAGCGCCCGCCCAGCACCAGGGTGTTCGGCCCGCTGCTGATGGCCTTGTCCAGGTTGAACAGCCACTGCCGGTAGTTCTGGTCCGAATCCAGCGACTTGTCGTACTTGCGCACGGTCAGGCCGATGTCTTCGCCGCTGTGCGGGAAGTAGACGTTGTCGAAGGTGTCGAAGGAGTACTTGAGCTCGTAGAAACCCTCGTTGAAGCTGACCTTGGGCAAGTCCTGGTCGCCAATGCGCACCTCGGCGTTGCCCCAGGCCTTGCCCACGCCCAGGCGCACCTCGCCGTAGGTGCCGATCTGCCGCCCGACATTGAGCCCGAAGCCGTAACGTTCTAGGCGGTACTCGGCCACCGGGTCGTTGTCCAGGATGGCCTCCACATTCTGCGAGCCCAGGGCCAGATAGGGGGCGATGAAGTAACGCGAGCCCACGTCCAGCGGCTGGTAGAACTCGCTGTACAGCTCCTGGTCGTCGCCGATCTGGGCCCGGGTCAGCCATTCGCCGCCGAGCCGGTTGATGCCGTTGACCCGGTAGCTGGCACCAAGGTTGAAGGCGCTGTCGCCGCGCAGGTCGTCCGACAGGTTCAGGCCCAGGCGCAGGTAATCGGTACCGCCACGCCGGCCGCGGGCGCTGATCACCAGGGTATGTTCATCGCCCTTGTGCGCGACGCGGTATTGCACCTGGTCGAAGTAGTCCAGCCCGTAGAGGGTGCCCATGTCGGTTTGCAGGCGGCCGAGGTCCAGCGGCTCGCCTATCGGTTGGCGGATGTAGTAGCGGACCACGTCGTCGCTGACCTTGGAGTCGTTCTCCACCTTGATGGCCGTGATGATCGGCGTGCGTTGTTTCGGCGAGCGCGCCACCGCCAGGTTGCTGTCGCCCTCGGGCTGGCGCAGCGCCGCCAGGCGCGGATCGAGGGCGCGGGTGGCGCGGTAGCCGGCATCGATCATGTCCTGGGCGCGGCCGAAGTCGGTGACGCCGAACGCGGACAGCGGCGGCTGGACGAGAATGTCTTCGCGGCGCAGGCTGGCCAGTTGCTCCTCGGAGTTGCGCCGGGTCATCAGGGTGATCGACTGGTTGAGCACATCCACCACCGTGGCCAATTGCTTGCGGTTGCGCAGCGGGGTGCCGATGTCGACGACGATGGCCATGTCCACGCCCATCTCGCGCACCACGTCCAGCGGGATGTTGTCGGTCATGCCGCCGTCCACCAGCAGCCGGCCGTCCAGTTCCACCGGGGCGAACACTGCCGGGATCGACATGCTGGCGCGGATCACCTGCGGCAGGTGGCCGCGACGGAAGATCACTTTCTCGCCACTGGTGATGTCGGTGGCCACGGCGCGAAACGGGATCGGCAGCTTGTCGAAGTCGCGCACGTCGGCGGCATGGGCCAGCTTGCTTTCCAGCAGCAGGGCGAGGTTCTGGCCCTGGATCACGCCCAGCGGCAGGCCCAGGCTGCCGTCGTCGCGAAAGCTCAGTTTCTGCTTGACCAGGAAGTCGCGGTCGTCCTGCTTGCGCCGGAACGGCACGTCCTTGCGCGGCGGGGCGTCGGACAGGGCCTGTTGCCAGTCCAGGGTGGTGGCCAGTTTCTCCAGCTCGGCGATGCTGTAGCCCGAGGCGTACAGGCCCCCGACCACCGCGCCCATGCTGGTGCCGGCGATGGCGTCGATGCGTACGCCCTGTTCTTCCAGGGCCTTGAGTACGCCGATATGGGCCAGGCCGCGGGCGGCACCGCCCGACAGCACCAGGCCGATTTTCGGGCGCGCCGTTTCGGCGGCATGCAAGGTGATGGAAGTGAGCATCAGCAGGAGGCAGAACAGCAGGCGGCGCATCGTGAGTCTCAAACCAGAGGGTAAAGACCGCTAGTATAAGCGGCCCTTCCTACGGAGTTCCCCGACATGGCCGACAGCAAGCCGCAAATTGTCATCACTTATTGCACCCAGTGCCAATGGCTGCTGCGTGCCGCCTGGCTGGCTCAGGAGTTGCTCAGCACCTTCGCTGACGACCTCGGCCAGGTCGCCCTGGAGCCTGGTACCGGCGGGGTATTCCGCATCACCTGCGACGGCGTGCAGATCTGGGAGCGCAAGGCCGACGGCGGCTTCCCCGAGGCCAAGGTGCTCAAGCAGCGGGTGCGTGACCAGATCGATCCGCAGCGCGACCTGGGTCACAACGATCGCTGATCAGGCGCTTTCGGCCACGGTCTGCCGGGTGGGTTGCTCGGCGGCCAGACGGCTGGACAGGACGATGGCGAAGATGATCAAGGCACCACCGGCGAGCATGCGCAGGGTTGGCTGTTCAGCGAACACCACCCAGGCCACGGCGATGCCATAGACCGGCTCCATGCCGAACACCACCGCGGCGGTGCGCGCCTTGATCACCGCCAGGCTGGCGACGAACAGGCTGTGGGCGACGCCGGTGCAGAAGATGCCAAGCAGGGCGATCCACAGCCAGTCCATGGGCGCCACGGCAGTCAGGCCCGGCGCGGCGAACGGCAGCAGGCACAGGCTCACCACCAGGTTCTGCCACAGCGCCGCCTGCACGGCGGGCAGGCGCCCGGAACCGGCACGGTTGGTCAGCGACAGCAGCGAGAACAGCAGGCCTGAGAGCAACGCCCAGAGCAGCCCGCCGGTGGCCTCGCTGGCCAGGTCGAAGGCGGGGGTGACCAGCACCAGGCCGATGCTCACCAACAGCACCAGCACAGCCTCGTTGCGGCGGATGCGTTCACGGAACAACAAGCCTTCGAGGATCACCGTGAAGGCTGGGAAGCTGGCGAAGCCGAGGGTGGCGATGGCCACGCCGCCGACCTTGACCGCGATGAAGAAGCTCACCCAATGCCCGGCCAGCAGCACCCCCCCCAGCAGCAGCCGGCGCAGGTCCTGGCCGCGCAGTGGTTGCCAGGCCTGGCGCGCCAGGCCGGCGAACAGGCCCAGGGCCAGGACGGCGAACATGGCCCGGCCGAAGACGATGATCGTAGGACTGGCACTGGCGGCCAGTTTGCCGAAGACGCCGGTCAGGCCGAAGAACAGCGCGCCGATATGCAGGGCGCCGAGGGCGGTGCGGTGGTTCATGGTGGTCCCTAGAGTGTGAGGTTTCCTTTACCGCCCCTTCGCCGGCAAGCCGGCTCCCACAGAGGTGCGCTCGATCCTGTGGGAGCCGGCATGCCGGCGAAGGGCCGGTACAAGCGCCAGAAATAGTGGCAGCAGTGTAAAAAAAACTGCAGGCGCTTTCTGTCGCCCAGCTAGCGTTCCTTGTCGCCAGACTCGCGCCGCAACGCCAGCGGCGTGCAGCCGAACGCCCGCAGCACCGCCGCGCTGAATGCGCTCTGCGAGCCATACCCCACGCGCGCGGCGATCTCGCCCACCGGCAACACCGTCTCACGCAACAGCCGGCGCGCCATCGTCAGCCGCCGTTGGCGGATGTAGTCCATCGGCGTCATGCCGCACTCGCTGGCAAACCGCGCATGCAGCCGCGCACTGGACAGCCCGGCCAGCCGCGCTAGGTCGGCGACCTGCAGCGGGTAGGCGGCGTGCTGCTCGATATGGCGGTCGAAAGCGGCATAGGGCAGGCGCCTGCTGGCCAGCACCGGGGCGCAGGCTGGTGGATTGAGGCTGGCCAACAGCAACACCGCGCCCTGGCGGGCAATCAGCGGGTCGTCCACGGGGCTGGTTGCCAGCCAGTCCACCAGCTGCTGTTGTCGGCTGTCCAGGCTCAGGGGGCCGGGGCGGTCGAGCAGGCGGCGGCTGTCGTCGGCGTGCTCGCCGAGATGATCGCCGAGCCAGTGTCCGCCCGGTACGTCCAGTACCAGGCAGTCGCTGCCCTCGCGGCTCCCGCAAGTGTGGTGGGCACCGGCGGGAACCACCATCAGATCCTGGCGAGCGACCCGGCCGCCGCGTCCATCCACCTCGAAATCCAGGCGCCCGCCGAGGCCGAACACCAACTGTGGATGGTCGTGGCTGTGGGCGATCAGGTCGTGGCGGTAATGGCGCAACGAGAGCAAGGGGCCGGCGGTCATGGTGAGTCCTCACGGGGCAGGCGAAGATTGTACACCTGCAGGCGAGGGCAGGATGGTCATGTACCTGCCACCAATCTGTCACCTGCGCCTGCCAGTCTCCAGCAAACAGCGCCGGAGCCTAGCCATGACCCACGCCGAACCCCTCCGCCCGTCACGCAAGCAGCGTGTCCGCACCCTGTGGATTTCCGATGTACACCTGGGCACCCGCGACTGCCAGGCCGAACACCTCGCGCACTTCCTCAAGGGCTACCAGGCCGAGCGCATCTACCTGGTCGGCGATATCATCGATGGCTGGAAACTGCGCAGCGGCATCTACTGGCCCCAGGCCCACACCAATGTTATCCGCCGCCTGCTGACCCTGAGCAAGCGCGGCACCGAGGTGATCTACGTTACCGGCAACCATGACGAATTCCTGCGGCGTTACTCGAAACTGATCCTGGGCAACATCCAGCTGGTGGACGAGGCCGAACACCTCACCGTTGACGGCCGGCGCCTGCTGGTGATCCATGGCGATCAGTTTGACGTGATCACCCGCTACCACCGCTGGCTGGCGTTCCTCGGTGACCGGGCGTACGAGTTCACCCTGGTGCTCAACCGCTGGCTCAACCACTGGCGCGCCCGTTACGGCTATGGCTACTGGTCGCTGTCGGCGTACCTCAAGCACAAGGTCAAGGGCGCGGTGAATTTCATCAGCGACTTCGAGGACGCCATCGCCCACGAGTGCACCCGGCGTGGCTTCCACGGCGTGGTATGCGGGCATATCCACCATGCCGAAATCCGCCAGGTGGGCGAGGTGGATTACCTCAACTGCGGCGACTGGGTGGAGTCGTGCACGGCGCTGATCGAACACTGGGACGGGCGGATTGAGCTGTACCGGTTTACCGAGGCGCAGGCGCGGGAGGCGGCGTTGCGCTTGGCGGAACTGGGCGAGCCGGCCTAGCTTCTCGTCGGCCTCGCCTGTGATCGCGGAGCAAGCCCGCACCTGCAAGTAATCGGTAGTGGCGGATCAGGCGGTGGCTGGCAGGGCGGCCTTGTAGATCGACTGCCTGGGCTGGGCGAACAAGCGCTCCAGCATCGGCTCGAAGAACGCCAGCGGCAAGCTTTCATAGTCCGGATCGAACGCTGCCGCGTCATAGCGTGCGCAGAACTCGAGGGTTCGCTGGTAATGCGGGTGATCGCGGTATTGCTCGCGCAGGTGACGGTCCATGCCCAGGTGGTGGAAGAAGTAGTAGCCCTGAAAGATCCCGTGTTTCTCGATCATCCACAGGTTCTCGTCGCTGACGAATGGCTTGAGGATCGCCGCGGCGATATCCGGGTGGTTGTAGCTGCCCAGGGTGTCGCCGATGTCGTGCAGCAGTGCACAGACGACGTACTCTTCATCGCGGCCGTCGCGGTGGGCGCGGCTGGCGGTCTGAAGGGAATGGCTCAGGCGGTCGATGGGGAAGCCGCCGAAGTCGCCGTCGAGCAGGCGCAGGTGGGCGAGAATGCGTTGGGGCAACTGATGGGCGTAGGCGCGAAAGTCGTCGGCGATGATCGCCCAGTCCTGGGCGGTACCATCGCGCATGTGGCTGAAATTGGCTTGCTTGCTCATCACCGCGTGCCGCTCGTGTCGGGGAACATACCGCAGTGTTGGCCAGGATCCGGGCTTTGGCAGTGGCCCGCCGGGACGCGAACCTGGCCTTGCGGGCCGATTCAGAGGCTCAGGCGGCCCAGCAGGATGTCGCGGAACATGGCGAAGTCGCCGACCAGGCTGTACCAGGGGTGGCTGAAGGTGGCGGGGCGGTTCTTCTCGAAGAAGAAATGCCCGGCCCAGGCGAAGCCGTAGCCGGCCAGTGGCACGGCCAGCAGCAACAGCCATTTGCCGCTGCCGATGCTGTAGGCGAGCAGGGCGATTACCAGGCTGGTGCCGACGAAATGCAGGCGGCGGCAGGTGGGGTTGCTGTGCTCGCCCAGGTAATAGGGGTAGAACTCGGCAAAACTGCGGAACTGCGCTGTGCGGGTCATGGCGGGCTTCCGGATCTGCGGGTCTTGCTGACAGGATACACGGCGTGGAGCCTGAATCGAGTCTAGAGTCACTGGGGGCCGTGGCCAGTGACAATAGGCGCCAATTGAGTATCCTTTCGGTTCACCGCAGGAGCGGTCAGCACAAGAGCCTGTCATGAGTGAGAGAACCACGTCAGCCAGCTGGGCATCAGGGATCGTCAAGGCACTCGAGCTGGAAGGGCTCGATTGTCCGGCCATGTTCAAGCAGCTCGGGCTCGACTTCGCCGCACTGGACGACCCCGACGCGCGATTCACCCAGGATTCGATGACCCGCCTGTGGCAGCTGGCGGTCGAGCTGTCGGGCAACGAGGCCATCGGCCTGAACATGGCCAGGGTGGTGCGGCCGGCCTCGTTCCATGTGGTGGGCTATGCGCTGATGTCCAGCCGCACACTGGCCGAGGGCTTCGAGCGCCTGGTGCGTTATCAGCGCATCATCGCGGAGAGTTCGGACCTGAGCTTTCGCCACGAGCCCGACGGCTATGCCCTGGTGCTGACCGTGCACGGCGACCACCTGCCGCCGACCCGGCACAGCGCCGAAGCCTCGCTGGCCTGCGCCCTGGCGTTGTGCACCTGGCTCAGCGGGCGGCCGATCCAGCCGCGGCGGGTACTGATCCAGGGCGCACTGCCGAAAAATGTCGAGCCGTACAAGGTGGCTTTCCACGCACCGCTGCAATTTGGCGCGCCCCATGATGCGCTGGTGTTCGCCCGCGCCGACATGGAGGCGCCGTTGCCGACCGCCAACGAGGCGATGGCGGTGCTGCACGACCGTTTCGCCGGTGAGTACCTGGCGCGTTTCTCGGAAAGCCGGGTGACCCACCGCGTGCGCCAGGTACTGTGCCGCATCCTGCCCCAGGGCGAGCCCAAGCGCGAAACCGTGGCCCAGGCCCTGCACCTTTCGCAACGCACCTTGCAGCGGCGCCTGCAGGACGAGGGCACCAGCTTCCAGACCCTGCTCGACGACACCCGCCGCGAACTGGCCGAGCAGTACCTGGCGCAGCCAGGCACCACGTTACTGGAAACCGCCTACCTGCTGGGTTTCGCTGACCCGAGCAACTTCTACCGGGCGTTCCGCCGCTGGTTCGACAGCACGCCGAGCGAGTACCGCACACGCCTGTCGGTCAGTGACGCCAGAACGCCGGCATGCACAACACCAGCACCGTGATGATCTCCAGGCGACCGAGCAGCATGCCGCCGGCAAGGATCCATTTCGCGGCATCTGGCAGCGTCGCGTAGTTGCCGGCCGGGCCGATCACTTCGCCCAGCCCCGGGCCGACACCCGACACGGTGCCGGCGGCGCCGGTCAGCGCGGTCATCCAGTCCACGCCCAGCAGCGACAGCAGCAGGGCGATGATGCAGATGGTGATGGCGAAGAAGAACGAGAAGGTCAGGATCGAGCGCACGATCTCTTCGTCGAGGCGGTGGCCGTTGTATTTCTGCTTGATCACCGCGCGCGGATGGATCAGCTGGTTGAGGTTGGCCTTGAGCAGGATGTAGGCGACCTGGAAGCGGAAGATCTTGATACCGCCGGCCGTCGAGCCGGAGCAGCCGCCGACGAAGCCCAGGTAGAAGAACAGCATCAGCGAGAAGTTGCCCCACAGGCTGTAGTCGCCCAGGGCAAAGCCGGTGGTGGTGACCACCGAAGTAACGTTCAGCGCCACATGGCGCAGGGCATCGAGCCAGTGCAGCTCGGTGGTCGCCCAGTACCAGGTGCCAAGCACCAGCCAGGTGGTCACCAGCATGGCCAGCAGGCCCTGTACCTGCTGGTCCTTGATCAGCGCCCGGCGGTGGCCGCGCAGGGTGGCCACGTACAGGGTGAAGGGCACGCTGCCCATGATCATGACCACCACCGCGACCCAGTGCACCGCAGGGATATCCCATTTGGCCAGGGACTGGTCGGAGGTCGAGAACCCGCCGGTGGAGATCGCCGACATGGCGTGGTTGATCGCATCGAACAGGCCCATCCCCGCCCACCAGAAGGCCAGGCTGCCGAGCACGGTGATGCCGACGTACACCGCCACGATCGACTTGGCGACCATGTGCGAGCGCGGCATGACCTTCTCCGAACGGTCGGAGGACTCGGTCTGGAACAGGCGCATGCCGCCGATGCGCAGCAACGGCAGGATCGCCACGGCCATGCCGATGAAGCCGATACCGCCCAGCCAGTGCAGCATCGAGCGCCACATCAGGATGCCCGGCGACATGCTGTCCAGGCCGCTGAGCACGGTGGCGCCGGTAGCGGTGATGCCGGACATGCTTTCGAAGAAGGCGTCGGTGTAGCTGATGTGCTGGGTCAGCAGGAAGGGCAGGGCGGCGAACACGCAGACCACCAGCCAGCTGCTGACGGTCAGCAGGTACATGTCGCGGGGGCGCAGGTGCACGTGCTCGGGGCGGCCGGGGATGACCAGGCCCAGGCCCGCGAGGAAGGTGATCAGGCTCGACCAGAGGAACGACGGCATGTCGCCGGTGCGCTCGAAGACCACCAGGGTCGCCATGGGCACCACCATGCTCACCGCCAGGGTGATCAGGAAGATGCCGATGATGAAACCAATGATCCTTAAGGTCGGCAACGCCATGTGATCTGCTCTGACTCGCTACGGAAAGGGCGCCATTCTACCTGTGGGCCGGGTCTTGTAAACGCCGATTGGTGGCCTCCACGGAGCGGGGGGGGGGCCCCCCGGGCCGCGGGGCCGGGCGCCCCCCCCCCCCCCACCCCCCCCCCAGGGCGCGGATCGGGCCCCCAAAAGAAAGCCCCCGGGGGGGCCACCGCGGGG
>NZ_JBSSEW010000018.1:0-126408 GCF_054062095.1 Pseudomonas sp. TE6288 | reverse complement strand
TTTCCCCATGTGAGAGTAGGTCATCGTCAAGATTCATTTCGCAAAACCCCTATCTGCGCGAGCAGGTAGGGGTTTTGTCTTTGTGCCTGGAAAACCCATGGCCTGCCGGGCAGCATCGCGAGACCTTGTCTGCTGTCTCCGTGATAAGGTTTCCCGTCAGCATCAACCGCATTCCGAGAGCTCCTATGCCGCAGACCACCTCACTCCACCCAGGTTTCATGATCGTCCAGGGCAATCGCTTGGACGAACTGCGTAATCTGGTGGTGAGCGTGATGCGCCGCTACCCCCTGGCGCCACTGGAGAACGAGATTGCGCTGGTACAGAGCAACGGTATCGCCCAATGGCTGAAACTGGCTCTGGCCGAGGACCCGCAAGACGACGATCAGGGCGGTTGCGGGATCGCCGCTGCCATCGATGTGCAGCTCCCGGGCAGCTTCATGTGGCAGCTGTATCGCCGTGTGTTGGGCCGTGATGAAATCCCCGAGGTTTCGCTGCTCGACAAGGCCCCCCTGACCTGGCGCCTGATGCGCCTGCTCCCGGAAGTGATCGAGCGTCTGCACTTCGAACCTCTGCGCCGCTTCCTCACCGACGATAGCGACCTACGCAAGCGTTACCAGCTAGCTGAGCGCCTTGCCGACCTGTTCGACCAGTACCAGGTCTACCGCGCCGACTGGTTGAAGGACTGGGCAGATGGTGCCCATGTACTCAATACCGCCCGTGGCGAGCGCAAGCCCTTGGCTGCTGGCAATCGCTGGCAGGCCGAGTTGTGGCGGCTCCTGCTCGAGGACGTGGGCGAGGAGGGCATGGCCCAGAGCCGAGCCGGTGTGCACCAGCGCTTCATCGAACGTATCAACAGCCTGGAGCAGGCGCCCCCAGGGCTGCCGGCGCGATTGATCGTGTTCGGCATTTCGTCGCTGCCGGCACAGATCCTGGAAGCCCTGGCAGGTCTTGCCCGTTTCAGCCAGGTGCTGCTGTGCGTGCACAATCCCTGTCGTCACCACTGGGGCGATATCGTCGCCGACAAGGACCTGCTGCGGCACCAGTACAAACGCCAGCAACGCAAGCAGGGCATGCCTTTGCAGCTGGACGACGAACTGCTGCATCAGCATGCCCATCCGCTGTTGGCGGCCTGGGGCAAGCAGGGGCGCGACTACATCAACCTGCTCGACAGCTACGACGACCCAGGCAGCTACCAGAATGTCTTCAGCGAAGGCCGTATCGACCTGTTCAGTGATGCACAGCCCGAGACCCTGCTCAACCAGCTGCAGGACGATATCCTCGAGCTGCGGCCTTTGGCCGAGACGCGTACGCAATGGCTTGCAGTCGATCCGGCCAAGGACCGCTCCGTGCGCTTCCACCTGGCCCATAGCCCGCAGCGCGAAGTCGAGATCCTCCACGACCAGTTACTCGCCCGCTTCAGCGCCGACCCGACCCTGCGCCCGCGCGACGTCATCGTCATGCTGCCGGCCATCGACACCTACGCACCGCATATCCGCGCCGTGTTCGGCCAGCTCGATCGCAACGACCCGCGCTATATCCCCTTCACCCTGACCGACCAGGGTCAGCGTGGTCGCGACCCTCTGCTCATTGCCCTGGAACACCTGCTCAAGCTGCCCGACAGCCGCTTTGCCGTCAGTGAAGTGCTCGACCTGCTGGACGTACCGGCCGTGCGCGCCCGTTTCGCCATCCAGGAAGGCGATCTGCCGACGCTGCATCGCTGGATCGAAGGGGCGGGTATCCGCTGGGGGCTGAGTGCCGAACAGCGCGCCAGCCTGGGGCTGCCGGAAGGGCTGGAGCAGAACAGCTGGCGATTCGGCCTGCGCCGGATGTTGCTGGGGTACGCGGTCGGGGTGGGCGAAGGCTGTGACGGCATCGAGCCTTATGACGAGATTGGCGGCCTCGATGCCGCATTGATCGGGCCGCTGGTCGCCTTGCTCGATGCCCTGGAGGTCGCTTGCCAGGCCCTGACCCAGCCGGCCTCTGCGCCAGACTGGGGCGCACGGCTGCACGCCCTGCTGCAGATCTTCTTCCTGGCCGAGAACGAACACGACGAGCTGCTCCTGGTGCAACTGCAGGATCTGCGCGACACCTGGCTGGAGACTTGCGAGGCGGTGGGCCTGCAAGACCTGCTGCCGCTCACGGTGGTGCGCGAGGCCTGGCTGTCGGGGTTGGACCAGGGCAAGTTGTCGCAACGCTTCCTTGCCGGTTCCGTGAACTTCTGCACCCTGATGCCCATGCGCGCCATCCCGTTCCGTGTGGTCTGCCTGCTGGGCATGAACGATGGTGACTATCCACGCGCCCAGCCGCCCCTGGACTTCGACCTGATGGCCAGCGACTATCGTCCGGGCGATCGCTCCCGGCGAGAGGATGACCGTTACCTGTTGCTCGAAGCCTTGCTGTCGGCACGTGACCAGCTCTATGTCAGCTGGGTCGGGCGCAGTATCCGCGACAACAGCGAGCGTCCGGCCTCGGTGCTGATCGGGCAACTGCGCGATCACCTGGCCGCCGGCTGGCAGCTCGCCGGTGCCAAGGCCGGGTTGCGCGATGACGCTGGACAGCAGTTGCTGCATGCGTTGACCCAGGAGCATCCGCTGCAGCCGTTCAGCCAGCGCTATTTCCAGAAAGGCAGCCCGCTGTTCAGTTTTGCCCATGAGTGGCTGGCCTTGCATCAGGCCGAGGACGGCGCAGCGACCGCCGCTATCGGGCTGTCGCCCTACGTCAGCAATGAACCGCTGAACCTGGTGCAGCTTCAGGACTTCCTGCGCCACCCGGTACGGCATTTTTTCAGCCAGCGCCTGAAAGTGTTCTTCGAAACGTTGGAGGCGCCGACTCCGGACGAAGAACCCTTCATCCTGGATGCCCTGCAACGCTATGGCTTGAGTGAAAGTCTGCTCGGCGCCGCGCTGGCCGACCCCGACAACGCCGAGCGAGCCCTGCAAGCCCAGGCCCGGAGGCTGCAGGCCTGCGGGCTGCTACCGTTGGCCGGGTTCGGTGAGGCCTTGCAGGCGGAACTGATCCAGCCGCTGCCGGACTTGCTGCAACGCCATCGACAGTTGCTGCAGCGCTGGCCGACGCTGGTCGAGGGTGCCCTGCCGATTCACTTCGAACAGGGCGCGCAGCGCCTGGAAGGCTGGCTCGGCCGTGTGTACCAAGGCGAAGACCAAAGCCTGCTGAGCATCGCCACCGTGCCCAATACCCTCAGTGCCGGGCGCAACAGCCTGAAATGGCATCGCCTGATCCCGGCCTGGGTCATGCACCTTGCCGCCTGCGCCTCGGGCTATCCGCTGCACAGCGCGTTGGTGGCCAGCGACCTGACCTTGTTGCTGGCACCGCTGCCGCAGGCCGATGCGACGCAGCGCCTGGGCGAGTTGCTGGTGGCACGCCAGGCGGGAATGAACGCGCCCTTGCCCGTCGCGGCCAAGACCGCCTTCGCCTGGCTGGCCCAGGAGGACCCGGACAAGGCCCTGGCTGCCGCGGCCCGGGCCTACGAAGGTGACGGCCAGAACAGCTTCGGCGAGCGCAGCGAGAGCCTGGCCCTGGCCCGTCAATACCGTGACTTCGCCGCACTGGCCCTCGAGGAAACCTTCGAGGGTTGGTGCGAAACCCTGTATCGCCCCTTGTTCGCGGCGCCCTGGCAAACCCTGGGCAACCCGGAGAGCGCCCAATGACCCAAGCCCGCCCCCTGGCGCTGAGCTTTCCTTTGCACGGCAGCCAACTGATCGAGGCCAGCGCCGGCACCGGCAAGACCTTCACCATCTCGGCCTTGTACCTGCGCCTGATCCTCGGGCATGGCGGCGAGCAGGGCTTTGCCCGCGAGCTGCTGCCGCCGCAGATCCTGGTGGTGACCTTCACCGATGCGGCAACCAAGGAACTGCGTGAGCGTATCCGTGCGCGCCTGGCTGAAGCGGCGCGCTTTTTCCGCGGCGAGCTCGAGGACGCCGACCCTTTGCTGCACCTGCTGCGCGAGGATTATCCACCGGCGCACTGGCCACGCTGTGCCAACCGTCTGGAAATCGCCGTGCAATGGATGGACGAAGCGGCGGTGTCGACCATCCACGGCTGGTGCCAGCGCATGTTGCGCGAGCATGCGTTTGACAGTGGCAGCCTGTTCACCCAGAGCCTGGAAACCGATCACAGCGAGTTGCTGGGCCAGGTCATGCGCGACTACTGGCGGCGCTTCTGCTACGGCATGCGTGGCGAGTCGCTGGCCTGGGTGCGCGGCAACTGGGGCAGCCCCGATGCCTTGTTGCCAAGGATCAGGCCATTGTTCGGCCGCGTCCGTGGCCAGGTGGACGAGCAGGAGCCGCAAGCCTTGATCGAGGCGACCCTGCGCCAGCGCACCGAGCAGTTGGCCCAGCTCAAGGCCCCTTGGGCCGCCTGGGCCGATGAGCTGCAGCAGATCTGCCGCGATGCCGTGGCGGCCAAGCAGGCGGACGGGCGCAAGTTGCAGGCACGCTACTTTGAGCCCTGGTTCGACAAACTGCGCGCCTGGGCCGGTGATGAGCAGGCCATGGAGCTGGACCTGGGCACCGGCTTCACCCGGCTGACCCCGGCGGGCATGGCCGAGGCGTGGAAGGCCGGCGAGCCACCGCAGCACCCGGCGCTGCACGCCATGGCGGCCCTGCGTGAACAGTTGCAGGGGCTGGCCAGCCCCGATGCGCGCCTGCTGGAGCATGCCGCTGCCTGGGTTTCGGCGCGCTTCGAGGTGGAGAAGCGTCGACGCGCCGAAATGGGCTTCGACGACATGCTTTTGCGCCTTGAGCATGCCCTGGGCAGCGATGCGGGCGAGCGCCTGGCCGCGTTGATCCGCGAGCAGTTCCCGGTCGCGTTGATCGACGAGTTCCAGGACACCGACCCCGTCCAGTACGGCATCTTCGAGCGCATCTACCGTATCAGCGAGAACAACCCGGACACCGGCCTGTTCATGATCGGCGACCCCAAGCAGGCGATCTATGCCTTCCGCGGCGCCGACATCTTCACCTACCTGGCCGCGCGCCGCGCCACCGCCGGGCGCCTGCACAGCCTGGACACCAACTACCGCTCCAGCCAGGCCATGGTCGCGGCGGTGAACCGGGTATTCCTCCAGGCCGAGGAGCGTGCCGAGGGCCGTGGGGCATTCCTGTTCCGGGCCCATGGCGATAACCCGCTGCCTTTCGTCGAAGTACGCGCCAAGGGCCGTGGCGAGCAATTGCTGGTGGCCGGTCAGCCGAGCGCAGCCCTTTGTTGCTGGCAACTTGAAAGTGATGAGCCGGTATCCAGTACTTTGTATCGCCAGCAGCTGGCGGCCAGTTGCGCGAGCCATATCGTCGAACTGCTCAATGGCGGGCAGCAAGGCGTCAGTGGTTTCGCTGATGCTGCTGGCAAGCTGCGGCCCTGCTTGCCTTCCGATATCGCCATCCTGGTGCGCGACGGCCGCGAGGCCCAGCTGATCCGCGCCGAGCTGGCCGCCCGCGATGTGCGCAGTGTGTACCTGTCGGACAAGGACTCGGTGTTCGCCGCCCAGGAGGCCCACGACCTGCTGGCCTGGCTCAAGGCCTGCGCCGAGCCGGACTCGGAGCGCCTGCTCAAGGCCGCCCTGGCCAGCCTGACCCTCGACCTGCCGCTGGTCGAACTGGAGCGCCTGAACCAGGACGAACGGGTCTGGGAGGGCTGGGTGATGCGTTTTCGCCGCTACCGCGACACCTGGCAACGCCAGGGCGTGCTGCCGATGCTGCGCCGCCTGCTGCATGACTTCCAGCTGCCCCGCGCGTTGATGGGCCGCAGTGACGGCGAACGCGTGCTGACCAACCTGCTGCACCTGGCCGAGCTGTTGCAGCAGGCGGCGGGCGAACTGGATGGCGAGCAAGCGCTGATTCGTCACCTCACCGAGCACCTGGCCAACGCAGGGCAGGCGGGCGAGGAGCAGATCCTGCGCCTGGAAAGCGACGAACAACTGGTCAAGGTGGTGACCATCCACAAATCCAAGGGCCTGGAATACCCGCTGGTGTACCTGCCGTTCATCTGCACCAGCAAACCGGTGGATGGCCAGCGCCTGCCCCTGGACTGGCACGATGACCAGGGCGTGGCGCACCTGACCCTGACGCCGAATGCCGAGCAGATCGAGCGCGCCGACGACGAGCGCCTGGCCGAGGACCTGCGCCTGCTCTACGTCGCCCTGACCCGTGCCCAATACGCTTGCTGGCTGGGCGTCGCCGACCTCAAGCGCGGTACCCAGCGCAGCTCGCAACTGCACCGCTCGGCCCTGGGTTACCTGCTCGGCGGCGGGCTGCCGTTGCCCGCCTCCAGCCAGCTGGGCGAGTGGCTCCAGGCACTGGCGGCGAGCAACCCGGCCATCAGCCGGGAGGCGCTGCCCGAAGTGCAGACACAGAGCTATCGCACGCCGGACAGCCAGCGCGAACTCCTGCCGCCACGCAAGCCACGGCGCGCCGCCGCGGAACACTGGTGGATTGCTTCCTACAGTGCCCTGCGGGTGGGCGACCAGACGCTGATCGCCGACAGCTCCCAGGCCCAGCAACTGCTGGACGACGAGCTGCTGGACAGCCAGCTGCTGCGCGAGGTCCCGGCCGAGGCGGGCGATATCCACCGCTTCCCCCGTGGGCCGAACCCGGGGACCTTCCTCCATGGCCTGCTCGAATGGGCGGGCCGCGAAGGCTTCGCCGAGATCAGCAGCCAGGCCGAGGTGATCGAGCGCACCGTGGGGCGGCGCTGCAATCGACGCGACTGGACCGGCTGGATCCCCACGCTGACGCAGTGGCTGCAGCAACTGCTGCTGCAACCCATGCCGTTGCAGGGTGCCACTCTGACCCTGGCGCAACTGAACCAATACCAGATCGAAATGGAGTTCTGGTTCGCCAGCCACCAGGTCGACGCCCTGCGCCTCGACTACCAGGTGACGCGCCATACCCATGGCGGCGCGGCGCGCCCGGCCGCGCAGCCGACCTTGCTCAATGGCATGTTCAAGGGCTTCATCGACCTGGCGTTCGAGCTCGATGGGCGCTACTACGTGGCCGACTACAAGTCCAACTGGCTTGGCCCCGACGCCGAAGCCTATGGCGACCTGGCGATGGAGCAGGCGATCCTCGAGCACCGCTACGACCTGCAGTACGTGCTCTACCTGCTGGCCCTGCATCGCCAGTTGCGCGCCCGCCTGCCTGACTACGACTACGATCGGCATGTCGGCGGCGCCGTGTTCATCTTCCTGCGCGGCGTCACGTCGGCGGGCCACGGGCTGTATCATGTGCGCCCACCCCGGGCGCTGATCGAGCAGCTCGACGCGATGTTCCGGGGTGAGCTAGAACCTGAACAACAGGATCTGTTTGCCGGAGCCGCGCCATGAGCCGCAACCTCGATGACCTGCTGCCCACGCCATTGCAGGCGGAGCATCTGAGCGCCCTGGCGCCGCTGAGCGCCAGCCACGACCTGCTGGCGTTGCTCGATCGTTGGGTCGAGCGCGGTTGGTTGCGTGCCCTGGACCGGGCCTTCGTGAGCTTTCTCGAGGAGCGGGCGCCAGGCAGTGATCCTTTGATCCTGCTCGCTGCGGCGCTGGCCAGCCACCAGCTGGGGCATGGGCATGTCTGCCTGGATCTGCGCCAGACCCTCGCTGAACCAGACTTCGCCCTGTCGCTGCCACCGGAAGGCGATGCCCTGGCCGGGCCGCTGCTGCTGCCTTCGCAACTGCTGGCCAGCCTTGACCTGGGTACCTGGCTGCAACGGATTGCCGAGAGCCCGCTGGTCGCGGCGGGCGATAGCGTCGAACAGCGCGCCCGGCCACTGGTGCTCAGCGCCGAGCGCCTGTACCTGCGCCGCTACTGGGCCTACGAGCGGCGGATCGACGACGCCCTGCATGAGCGCCTGGCGCGCCGTCAGCCTCAGCTCGCCGATCTGGCCCAGCGCCTGGCGCAGCTCTTCGACGGCGGCTCGGCGGCCGGCGAGGTGGACTGGCAGAAACTCGCCTGCGCGCTGGCCACCCGAGCGGGTTTCAGTGTGATCACCGGCGGCCCCGGCACCGGCAAGACCACCACCGTGGTACGCCTGCTGGCGTTGCTGCAGGGACCGGCGGTCGAGCAAGGGCGACCGTTGCGTATCCGACTGGCGGCACCGACCGGCAAGGCCGCGGCGCGCCTGACCGAGTCCATCGGCCAGCAGGTCGAGCGCCTGCAGGTGGACGTTGAGGTACGGGCGCAGATCCCCACCGAGGTCAGCACCGTGCACCGCCTGCTGGGCAGCCGCCCAGGCTCGCGGCATTTCCGCCATCATGCCGGCAACCCGTTGCCGCTTGACGTATTGGTGATCGATGAAGCCTCGATGATCGACCTGGAGATGATGGCCAACCTGCTCGATGCCCTGCCGTCCACTGCACGGCTGGTGCTGCTGGGCGACAAGGACCAGCTGGCCTCGGTGGAAGCCGGGGCGGTGCTGGGCGACCTGTGTCGCGACGCCGAGGAAGGCTGCTACTGGCCGCAGACCCTGGCCTGGCTGGAGCAGGTGGGCGGGCAGTCGCTGGCGGGCATCGGCCTGAAACCGGGCGATGGCCAGCGCAATCCGCTGGCCCAGCAGATCGTGATGCTACGTCATTCGCGGCGTTTCGGCGAAGGCAGCGGCATCGGCCAGCTGGCGCGCCTGGTCAATCGCCAGCAGGCGCTGGAGGCGCGGGCGCTGCTGGCGACCCGGCCTGCGGACGTTCATTGCCTGACCCTGGGCGGCGAACACGACAAGCGCTTCGATCGCCTGTTGCTCGACGGCCTTGGCCAGGGCGGCGAAGGGCCGCAGGGTTACCGTGGCTACCTGCGCACCATCGGCCGCTTGCGCCCGCCGCCTGGCACGCCGGGCGACGATCCGCGCTGGGAGCGCTGGGCGGCCGAGGTACTGCAGAGCTTCGAAGCCTTCCAGTTGCTTTGCGCCGTGCGCAGGGGCGCCTGGGGCGTCGAAGGCCTGAACGAACGCGTGGCGCGGGTGCTGCACAATGCCGGGCTGATCGATAGCCAGCAACCCTGGTACGAGGGCCGCCCGGTACTGGTTACACGCAATGATTACGGTCTTGGGCTGATGAACGGTGATATTGGCATTGCCCTGCGCCTGCCGGACGAGCAGGGCGAGGCGCTGCTGCGCGTGGCCTTTCCGCGCAACGATGGCAGCGGTGGGGTACGCTTCGTCCTGCCCAGTCGACTCAGCGAAGTGGAAACCGTATTCGCCATGACCGTGCACAAGTCCCAGGGCTCGGAATTCAGCCATACCGCGCTGGTACTGCCCGATGCCTTGAACCCGGTCTTGACCAAGGAACTGGTGTACACCGGTATCACCCGTGCCAAGCACTGTTTCAGCCTGATCGAGCCGCGCGCCGGGGTGTTCGAGGAAGCGGTGGAGCGCAAGGTCAGGCGTGTCTCGGGGCTGATGCTGGAGCAAGTCTGACTCTGGAGTTCGCCGCCGATATGCTATCGTTGCGGCATTATCCGCAAACATTTTGTGAGATTTTCCCCCATGACTGTGGCTGTCTCGGTCTTGAGACGAGTGACGGGTTGTGCGCTCTCGCTGCTGATGGCCACGCTGTTGTCGACCGGCGCTCCCGCCTGGGCGGGCACTGCCGCGTCGGACGCGCAGGCGCAGCAACGGGCCAAGGCCGTGACCCAGGTGGTACTGGGGATCCTCAGCTACGCACGCTGGCCTGCCCACCCCAACCCCTTGCGCCTGTGCCTGGTCGGCCCTACCGAGTACGCCGACGACCTGATCAAGGGCAACGTGCAGAACTCCGGGCAACCCCTGCAGGTGCGCCGTCTGCTGGCCGACGACCCGAGCGTGGCCAGCGCCTGCGATGCCATCTACCTGGGCAAGCTCGACAAGCTGGAGCGCGAGCGGCTGTTCCAGCGGGTCAATGGCCACCCGCTGCTGAGCATCAGCGAGGCCGATGACCCGTGCACGGTGGGTAGCCTGTTCTGCCTGCGGGTCAGCGACCAGCAGGTGGCGTTCGACGTCAACCTCGACTCGGTGGCGCGCAGCGGTGTGCGCATCCACCCCAGCGTGCTGCAGCTGTCGCGACGGCGGGCAGGGCAGCCATGAAGCGTTCAGCCAAGCGCTTCAGCCGGCCGACCCTGCGTGCCGTGCTCGGCCGTCGTCACCTGAGCGTGGCGCTGCTCGCCGCCGGCCTGGCCGGTGTACTGGTGACCTTGCTCGGCGTGGCGGCGTTGCGCGTCTATGCCAATCACAACCTGCACCTGATCGCTCGCTCCATCAACTACACCGTCGAGGCCGCCGTGGTGTTCGACGACAGTGCCGCGGCCAACGAAGCGCTGGCATTGATCGCCTCCACCGAGGAAGTCGCCGACGCCAAGGTCTATGACAACGACGGCGAACTGCTCGCCCATTGGCAGCGTGATACGCCCGGCGTGATGGCGCAGTTGCAGACTCAGGTGGCGCGCAGCCTGCTGGAAGAGCCGATCAACATGCCGGTGCAACACATGGGCCAGCGCGTCGGGCATATCGAGTTGACCGGGCAGGGTGGCAGCCTGGTGCGCTTCCTGCTCAGCGGCCTGGTCGGGATCCTGGTGTGCACGGTGCTCAGTGCGGTGCTGGCGCTGTACCTGTCACGACGCCTGTTCGGCGACATCATCCGGCCCCTGCGCAACCTGGCCAGCGTCGCCCATGCGGCGCGGCGCGAGCGCAGTTTCGATCGCCGCGTGCCGGAAACCCAGATCGCCGAGCTCAACGAGCTGGGCAACGACTTCAATGCCCTGCTCGATGAGCTGGAGGTGTGGCAGAGCCACCTGCAAAGCGAGAACGAAACCCTCGCCCACCAGGCCAGCCACGACAGCCTGACCGGCCTGCCCAACCGCGCGTTCTTCGAAGGACGGCTGAGTCGCAGCCTGCGCAACGCCGCACGCACTGAAGATCACCTGGCCCTGTTGTTCCTCGACAGCGACCATTTCAAGCAGATCAACGACAGCCTCGGCCATGCGGTGGGTGACGAAGTGCTGATCAGCGTGGCCAGCCGGGTGCGTGCGCAACTGCGCGAGCATGACCTGGTGGCGCGCCTGGGCGGTGACGAGTTCGCCGTGCTGCTGACGCCGCTGCACTCGCGTGAGGATGCCAAGCGCATCGCCGAGAAAATCGTCGCCAGCATGAAGCTGCCGGTGCAGCTGGAGGATGGTACCAGTCTGACCACCTCGCTGAGTGTCGGTATCGCCTATTACCCGGACGACGGCCATGACCCGGCCAGTCTGCTCAATGCCGCCGATGCGGCGATGTACCAGGCCAAGCGCAATCGCCGCGGCCATTGGCAAGTGGCACAGACGGAACGCTGTGCCAACGATGCAAAGAACAGGAGCTGAACCGTGACCAAGCGTTTTTCCGTACTGCGTTTCCCGTTATTCACCCTGCTGCTGGCGCTGTTCGCCCTGGCCGGCTGCCAGAGCGTGCCGCCCAAGGGGCTGACACCCGAGCAGGTCGCCGTGCTCAAGCGCGAGGGCTTCGCCCCGACCGATGACGGCTGGGCGTTCGACCTGTCCGGCAAGGTGCTGTTCGGCAGCGACCTGGACAGCCTCAACAGCCAGAGCGAGTCGATCGTCGAGCGCATCGGCAAGGCATTGCTGTCGGTGGATATCCAGCGCGTGCGCATCGACGGCCACGCCGACGCCTCGGGCAAGGCCGCCTACAACCAGCAGTTGTCCGAGCGCCGCGCGCAGAGCGTGGCCAAGGCTTTGGCCGGCATCGGCATGCAGCCGCAGAACATCCAGACCCGCGGCATGGGCAGCAGCCAGCCGGTGGCGGACAACCGTACCGCCGCAGGGCGCATGGAGAATCGCCGCGTGTCGATCGTGGTGGGGTCGGAGTGATACCGACATCGCGGGGCAAGCCCCGCGATGATGCCTACCCTCAATCCCGAGCGAACTTCATCTCCCGCGTCTCCCCCATCAATAACGGCGCATTGGCCTCGGTCACCTCACGGATGTAATCCCACAGCAGGGTGATCCGCTTCAACTTGCGCAGGTCCTCCCGGCAGTACATCCAGAACTGCCGCGTCACCTCGATCTGCTCCGGCAGCACCGTCACCAGGCGTGGATCCTGCGCCGCCAGGAAGCACGGCAGGATCGCCAGCCCACGCCCCTGCAACGCTGCTGTGTACTGGGCGATCACGCTGGTGCTGCGCAGGTGCGCGTTGGCGTTGGGGATCAAGTTGGCCAGGTACAGCAACTCCGAGCTGAAGGCCAGGTCGTCCACGTAGCTGATGAACGGGTGGCGCCCCAGGTCGGCGATCTCGCGAATCGGCTCGTGGCGATCCAGGTAGTCCTGGGTGGCATACAGGCGCAGGCGGTAATCGCACAGCTTGCAGCACACATAGGGGCCGTGTTCCGGGCGCTCCAGGGCGATGACGATATCGGCTTCGCGCTTGGACAGGCTGATGAAGTGCGGCAGCGGCAGGATGTCCACCGAGATCGCCGGCCAGGCATCGACGAAGTGGCTCAGCTGCGGGGTGACGAAGAAGCTGCCGAAGCCTTCGGTGCAGCCCATGCGTACATGCCCCGACAATGCGACGCCCGAGCCTGAGACTTGCTCGCAAGCCATGTGCAGGGTGCTCTCGATCGACTCGGCATAGCCCAGCAGACGCTGGCCCTCGGCGGTGAGGACGAAGCCGTTGGTCCGCGATTTTTCGAACAGCAAAGTGCCCAGCGCCCCTTCCAGTGAACCGATGCGCCGCGACACAGTGGTGTAGTCCACGGCCAGGCGCTTGGCCGCACTGCTGGCCTTGCGGGTGCGCGCTACCTCAAGAAAGAACTTGAGGTCGTCCCAGTTCAGCGCGCTCAGGGAGGTGAGGTCTTTTTGCATGATGATCCGGTTTTTTTGTGCATTCTTGTTGGATGTTTGCACATCTATACTCGAACTCAGCCCCTAAGCGCCACCCCGTGTTCGCTCCGGCGTAGGCGTCCTCGTTCCGACAATAATTCCAAGGAGAGCGCAGATGAACGCACCCCAGACGCCCGACCAGACCAAGGTCGAGCAGGTCAAGCTGCTGATCGACGGCCAATGGGTCGAGTCGAAGACCACCGAATGGCGTGACATCGTCAACCCGGCGACCCAGCAAGTGCTGGCGCGGGTGCCGTTCGCCACCGTCGAGGAAGTGAACGCCGCGGTGGCCGCTGCCGAGCGTGCCTTCAAGACCTGGCGCGACACTCCGATCGGCGCGCGCATGCGCATCATGCTCAAGCTGCAGGCACTGATCCGCGAACACAGCAAGCGCATCGCCGTGACCCTCAGCGCCGAACAGGGCAAGACCATTGCCGACGCCGAGGGCGATATCTTCCGCGGCCTGGAAGTGGTCGAGCACGCCGCCTCTATCGGCACCCTGCAGATGGGTGAGTTCGCCGAAAACGTCGCCGGCGGCGTCGACACCTATACCCTGCGCCAGCCGATCGGCGTGTGCGCCGGCATCACCCCGTTCAACTTCCCGGCGATGATCCCGCTGTGGATGTTCCCGATGGCCATCGTCTGCGGCAACACCTTCGTGCTCAAACCGTCCGAGCAGGACCCGCTGTCGACCATGATGCTGGTCGAGCTGGCGCTGGAGGCTGGCGTGCCGGCCGGCGTGCTCAACGTGGTGCATGGCGGCAAGCAAGTGGTCGATGGCATCTGCACCCACCCGGATATCAAGGCGATCTCTTTCGTCGGCTCCACCGAAGTCGGCACCCACGTTTACAACCTGGGCAGCCAGCACGGCAAGCGCGTGCAGTCGATGATGGGCGCCAAGAACCACGCCGTGGTGCTGCCCGACGCCAACCGTACCCAAACCATCAACGCCTTGGTCGGCGCCGCCTTCGGCGCGGCCGGCCAGCGCTGCATGGCCACCTCGGTGGCGGTGCTGGTGGGCAAGGCCCGCGAATGGCTGCCGGATATCAAGGACGCGGCCAGCAAGCTCAAGGTCAACGCCGGCAACGAGCCGGGCACCGATGTCGGCCCGGTGGTCTCCAAGCGCGCCAAGGAGCGCGTGCTGGGCCTGATCGAGAGCGGCATCAAGGAAGGCGCCAAGCTCGAGCTCGACGGTCGTGACGTCAAGGTGCCGGGCTACGAGCAAGGCAACTTCGTCGGCCCGACCCTGTTTTCCGGGGTGAAGACCGACATGCAGGTCTACACCCAGGAAATCTTCGGCCCGGTGCTGGTGACCCTGGAGGTCGACACCCTCGACGAGGCCATCGCCCTGGTCAACGCCAACCCGTTCGGCAACGGCACCGGTCTGTTCACCCAGAGCGGCGCGGCGGCGCGCAAGTTCCAGAGCGAGATCGACATCGGCCAGGTCGGCATCAACATCCCTATCCCGGTACCGGTGCCGTTCTTCAGCTTCACCGGTTCCCGCGGTTCCAAGCTCGGCGACCTCGGCCCGTACGGCAAGCAGGTGGTGCAGTTCTACACTCAGACCAAGACCGTCACCGCCCGCTGGTTCGACGATGACAGCGTCAATGACGGTGTGAACACCACCATCAGCCTGCGCTAAGGAGCTCGTCATGCGTATCGCATTCATTGGCCTGGGCAACATGGGCGCGCCCATGGCCCGCAACCTGATCAAGGCCGGGCACCAGCTCAACCTGTTCGACCTGAACAAGACCGTGCTGGCCGAACTCGCCGAGCTGGGCGGGCAGGTCAGCACCTCGCCCAAGGACGCCGCCGCCAACAGCGAGCTGGTGATCACCATGCTGCCGGCCGCCGCTCATGTGCGTGGCGTGTACCTGGACGAAGAAACCGGCGTGCTGGCCGGCATTCGCCCCGGCACTCCGACCGTGGACTGCAGCACCATCGATCCGCAGACCGCCCGTGAGGTCTCCAAGGCCGCAGCGGCCAAGGGCATCGACATGGGTGATGCGCCGGTCTCCGGCGGCACCGGTGGCGCGGCGGCCGGCACCCTGACCTTCATGGTCGGCGCCAGCGCCGAGCTGTTCGCCACGCTCAAGCCGGTGCTGGAGCAGATGGGGCGCAATATCGTGCATTGCGGCGAAGTCGGCACCGGGCAGATCGCCAAGATCTGCAACAACCTGCTGCTGGGCATCTCGATGATCGGCGTGTCCGAGGCCATGGCCCTGGGCAATGCGTTGGGCATCGACACCAAGGTGCTGGCCGGGATCATCAACAGCTCGACCGGACGTTGCTGGAGTTCGGACACCTACAACCCGTGGCCAGGCATCATCGAGACTGCCCCGGCTTCACGGGGTTATACCGGCGGCTTCGGCGCCGAACTGATGCTCAAGGACTTGGGGCTGGCCACCGAGGCCGCACGCCAGGCGCACCAGCCGGTGATCCTGGGGGCCGTGGCCCAGCAGCTGTACCAGGCCATGAGCCTGCGCGGCGAGGGTGGCAAGGATTTCTCGGCGATCGTCGAGGGGTACCGCAAGAAGGATTGACCCGCGAGTGGACTTGATCGCGGACCGTATGGTCTTCCCCCTTGTAACTGCGCACCTTGGGGGAGGGGCATGCGATTCGCGATTTTTTTTTTGCCCGCGATCTTCCAGGCAATGAAGCCCCTGTGGGAGCTGGCTTGCCAGCGATGCAGGCAGCGCGGTTTTGGGCACCGGCTTTGCCCGGCAAGCCGGCTCCCACAGGATGTGCGTTTTTGCCGAACGATCAGGCAAACACGAAGTACTTGCGCACCGTCTCGACCACTTCCCAGGTCCCTTTCATCCCCGGCTCGATCACGAACACATCCCCCGCCTTCAGATACTTCGGCTCCTCGCCTTCCGGGGTGACGATGCAGTAGCCATCGAGGAAATGGCAGAACTCCCACTTCTCGTAGTTGACCTCGAACTTGCCCGGCGTGCAGATCCAGGTGCCCATGATCTTGCTGCCGTCGGCGGACAGGTAGGCATTGAGGTTGACGGTGTGCGGGTCGCCGCCGATGCGCTTCCATTTGGTCGCGTCGACCACCGGGGTCGGGCAGGTTTCGCGCAGGACGGTGATGAAATCGGACATGGCGTGGCTCCAGGTAACAGGTGAGATGACGCGTCACCATAGGGCCATCGACGTACGGGCAGTTGCCTGGGCTCGACGTCCAGCTGTCAGAGCGCGCTATCTCAACCCAAGCCTGCCGATCGGCCAGGCCTCACGCCCACCAGTACCGCACGAAGTGGAAGAACACCGGCGCGGCGAAGCACACCGAGTCCATGCGGTCGAGCATGCCGCCGTGGCCTTCGATCATGTGGCCCCAGTCCTTCACTCCACGGTCGCGCTTGATCGCCGACATCACCAGCCCGCCGAAGAAGCCCATGGCATTGACCGTCAGCGCCATCAGCGCCGCCTGCCAGAAGGTGAACGGGGTGATCCAGCACAGCAGCGCGCCGACCAGGGTAGCCAAGGCCACGCCGCCGGCCAGGCCTTCGACGGTCTTCGACGGCGACAGGTTGGGCGCCACCTTGCGTTTGCCGAACAGCTTGCCGCAGACGTACTGCAGCACGTCGCTGATCTGCACCACCAGGATCAGCCAGGCGATCAGCAGCAGGTTGCGGCCTTCGTAGCCGGGGATGTCCAGGGTCATCAGCGCCGGCACCGAGGACACGCAGTACACCGCGATCATCAGGCCCCACTGCACCTTCGAGGCGCGCTCGAGGAAGCGCGTGGTGTCGCCGCCGAAGCTGGCGAGGATCGGCAGCAGCAGGAACAGGTACACCGGGATGAAGATGCTGAACAGGCCGTACCAGTCCATGGCGATCAGCAGGTACTGCACCGGCAACGCCACGTAGAACGCCGCCACCAGGGCGGGGTAGTCGCTGCGCCGGGTCGGGGTGAGGGTCATGAACTCGCGCAGGGCGTAGAACGAGACGCCGTAGAACAGCACGATGACGCCGTACTTGCCGAACAGGAAGGCGATGCCGATCACCAGCACCATCACCCACCAGGCATTGATGCGCGCGTTGAGGTTGTCGATCACCGCATGCGGCGCGGGGCCGGCACGCCATTTGAGCAGGCGGCCGACGAGGCTGGCGAGCAGCAGCAGGGCGCCGATACCGGCGAACAGCGACAGGGTGTTCTGATCCATCTCAGGCTTCCTTCGGGGCCAGGTTCAGCAGGGCCTGGCGGGCCCGCTCGAGAAAGGCGTGCTTGGCTTCGTCCGGCTGCAGGTGCAGCGGCTCGCCGAAACTCAGGGTGCACAGCAGCGGCAGGGGTAGGGCGCGTCCTTTGGGCATGACCCGGTTGAGGTTGGCGATCCACACCGGCACCAGCTCCACCTGCGGGTTGGCCGAGGCCAGGTGGAACAGGCCGCTCTTGAAAGACAGCAGCGGGTCGTCGGTGAGGTTGCGCGTGCCTTCCGGGAAGAAGATCAGCGAGTCACCCTGGGCGAAGGCGTCGAGCACCGGTTGCAGCGGGTTGCCCTCGCCGGCCTGCTGGCGATCGATCAGCACGCCGTTGAACACCTGGCGAATCAGGAAATCGCGGATACCCGGCTTGCACCAGTAGTCGGCGCCGGCCACTGGCCGGGTGCGGCGGCGCAGCGGCTCGGGCAGCGCGGCCCAGAGCAGCACGAAGTCACCGTGGCTGCTGTGGTTGGCGAAGTACAGGCGCTGCACCGGTTGCGGCGTGCAGCCCAGCCACAGGGCGCGGGCGCCGGTGATCAGGCGGGCGGCGGAGGTGATGACGAAGGCAGTCAGGCTGGCGAGCATCGGGGGTTATCCGGTGAAGGGGAGGGTGACGGCGAGCAGCACCTGCGCGGCCAGGCACAAGGCCTGACGGCGCAGCAGGGCCAGGGCGGCCTCGCTGCGTGCAGGCCAGCCGCGTGGATCGTCGGCGGTCGGTTTCAGGCGCAGTTCGAACAGGGCGCGGTCCAGGGCCAGGGTATCGGCGGGCAGGTCGTCGCAGTTGGCGAGCCGGGCGAACAGCTCGGCATCCAGGGCAACGCGTATGGCCCAGTACTTGTGTGCCAGGCCAAGCGCCAGCAACGCTGCGCAGAACACTCGGGGCAGCGCTGGCAACGGCGCGCCCAGCATGGGCGCCAGGCTGCAGGCCAGGGCCAGCAAGGTGATGCCGTCCGACCAGCGCTCCAGTTGGCGACCACGGGCGAGCAGGCTGGCGACGACGAGCAGGTTCATGGCCGGGTCTCCAACGGCTGCAGGGCCTGGCGGTGGGCTGGATGCAATACCACGCCGGGGCGCGCCTGGCGGATCAGTGTTTCGGCATGCGCGATTGCCTTGCAGCGGCCGCTGACCACCAGCCAGGCGGCGACCGCGCTGGCGCTGCGCGAGTAGCCGAGCGCACAGCAGACCAGGACCGGGCCGTGCCGGCGCAGGTGTTCGATAGCCTCGGCAGCTTGCTGCAAGGTCTGCGTGTCAGGGGCGACCAGGTCCAGTGACGGCAGATTCAGGTAGGACTGCGAAGCCTGTGGCGTCTGCTCGTGGGAGCGCGCTTGCCCCGCGAGGAGGACCCTGCAGGCCAGCTCCGCGCTGAGGTCGATCACCGCCGGGAACTGCACCGCGTCAGCCACGCCCGGCACACGCCCGAGGTACACCCCCTCGCACACCTCATCCGCCTGCGGGTGGCGCCAGGTCCACAGCCTTGAATTGATCCAGGCCCCAATCAGGTAAGGCGCCAGCAATGCCGTCGCCGCGACCGACAGCCGGCCATCGCTGCCTTTCTGGAAACCTTGCGCCCCGAACAGCGCATAGTTGAACGCTATCAACAGCAGTGAAAACCCAGGCCAGAGCAGCCACAAGGCGGTGTGTCCCAGCTTGAACCCGAGCACGGCCAGCAGCAGCGCGCCCAGTCCATAACGCAGCGCCAGCCGCCAGCGTTTGGGGTCGCGTGCCAGGCGCGCCTGCTGCCAGGGCAACGGCCCTTGTTGCGGCCACAGCCACAGGCAGACGAACCCGGCCAACGCCCCGGTCGGTACATCGATGAAGTGATGCTGCCAGGTGCTCAGGACCGACAACCCGATCAGCCCCATCCAGCCGTGCACCAGCCAGCGCCAGGCTGGATGCCGCGCATGGCGGGCGAACATCGTCCAGATGATCACCAACAGCGCGATATGCAGCGAAGGCGCCTGGTTGTAGGGCTTGTCGAAGCCCATAAGTACATCGAACAGCCAGCCGAACAACCCCGACAGCTCGGGGCGCTCGAAGGTGAAGCGCAGCGGCCAGAGCAGGAAGCAGGCCACGCAGATCACCTGTGCCGTGAGCAATGCCAGGGCATGTCGGTCCATCTCGCGACGTGTACGTGGCAGCAGGAACGACAATCCGTACAGCAGGTCGATCGACCAGTACGGGATGATCGTCCACGGCCACAGCGGCATGTGCCGTTCCCAGGCGAACACCAGGCTGCCGATATCGTCGCGCCCGGCCGTGTAGGAGTTGGCCAGGCCGTAGCTGAGGAAAAACAGCGGCCCGAGCAGCAACAGCCAGAGCACGCCGCGGCGGATCAGCCCGGTTTCACGGGCCATCAGCGCACCCGCTGCGCCAGGCTGACGCTGAAGATGCCCCATTCATCGATGCGCTGGGTGATCTTGCGGAACCCTGCGGCCTCGACCAACTGATCCATCTCTGCCTGGCTGCGTCGGCGCATAACCCAGGCCTGGCCGCCGCGGTGGCTGGTCAGGGCGCGAGCGATCATCTCCAGCTGCGGATGCCAGGGCTGGCCGGTGTAGACCAGGTAGCCGCCGTCCTCGACGGCATCGGCCAGGCCCGCCAGCGAATTGCCGACCAGCTCGTTGCTGGCGAACAGCTCGTAGAGGCCCGAGACCACCGCGAGGGTGGGGCGTGGGGTGAGGCTGGCCAGGCTTTGTCGATCGAAGGCATCGCCCTGGACAAAGCGGGCGATCTCGCCGAGGCCTTTTTCGCTGATCAGTGCGTTGCCCTGTTGCACGTTGAGCTCGCTGTAGTCGCGCAGCAGGATCGAGTCGGGCAGTTGCTGCAGGCCTTGCAAGGCCTCGAGGATGTAGCGGCCATGGCCGGCGGCGATATCGACGATATGGACCGGGCGCTGCTGCTCGCGCAACTGGGCGATGGCCAGGCGCAACAGCTCCTCGACGTTCAGCTTGCGCTGGCGGATACCGCGCCAGCCGATGGCGTCCAGGTAGTTCCGGTCGACCAGCTCGCCCAACCGGCCTTTTCCGGTTGGTGTGTTGCGGTAGACATAGTCGAGGGTGGAGCCAGAGTCGAAACCGGTGTCGAAGCCCAGTTTCACCCCCTCGGAAAGGCCTTTGCCCAGCCGCAGGCCGGCGCGGGTGGCGCGCCAGTAGAGGTCGCGTGGCGAATGGCGTGGCAACGGCGCAGCCAGGCTCTCGGCCTCGGCGCAGCTGGCGCCGCTGCGGTCGGCGTCGAGCAACGCCGACCGCGCTGGCGGCGCATCGAAGCAGTGCTCGACGAAGCGTTCGATCCGCGCCAGGGCGTGGGCGCGGTCGCGCTCGCCAAGGGTGTCATGGAAGAAGCCGGGCAGGATGTGCTTTTCCTTGCGTGCGCTGCCCAGGCGATCGAAGAACTGCTCCTGCGGCTTGCGCTCGACCACCAGGTCCGCGCCGGAGATCAGCAATTGCGTCGGCACCTGGATTGCCTGGGCGTCGGCCACCACGCGGTCGGCGGCGTCATACAGGCCCAGCAGCATGGTGACCGAAATGGGCCGGCTGATCAGCGGGTCGGCGACATACGACATGACCCGCTCCGGATCATGGGTCAACAGGCGCGGCTTGACGTAGCTGTTGACGAAGAAGTTGCCGCGCAGGGCCTTCATCAGCTTCAGCCCGGGGCGGGCGAAGGGCACATAGAGCTTGACCTTGAACGCCGGCGAGGCGAGCACCAGGCAGCGCACCCTGGGCGCATAGTCGTGGGCCCAGGTGGCGATCAGCACCGCGCCGACGCTTTGCGCCAGCACCACCATGTCGGGTTCGGCAATGCCATGGCTGGCCTGGAGGTGCTCAATGAAGGTCTGCACGTCGCGCACGCTGGTGGCGAAGCCCGGGCTGTCACCGCGTGCTCCTGGCGATTGGCCATGGCCACGGGCGTCCCAGGCGAAGAAATCATAACCGGGCATGTTCAGTTCGTCGGCCAGGTGGGCCATGCGCCCGCCGTGCTCGTGGCCGCGGTGGAACATCACCACGGCGCGGCGTGGTTGATGCTCGTTGCGCGTGGCGGGCCAGTGGCGATAGTGCAGCTCGACGCCGTCATGGGTGCAGAAATGCAGCGATTGCGCTTGGCGCATGGCGAATATCCTTGTCCGGCAGCGAGGGGCTCAGCGGGTTTCGGCCAGGCCGTGGCGAACCCGGTTGTACAGGGTATAGAGCGAGAGCAGCAGGATCACCAGCAGCAGGCCATTGATCCAGCTCGCGGCCAGCAGCCCGAATGCCACGCCGATGCCCAGCACGCCGAAGGCGAAGGCCCGGTCGCTCTTGCCCATCGGCCCGTCGTAGCGGCGTGACGCGCCGGCCAGCGGGCCCATTACCCCGGCGTATTCGCTGATCACGGCGAACACCACCACCAGCACCACCAGTGTCGGTGAAACGCCCGGCAACAGGGCAAACGGCAGGTACAGCGCGGTGTCGGCGATCACGTCGCACAGTTCATTGAGGTAGGCGCCGAGCCTGGACTGCTGGCCGAACTCGCGGGCGAGCATGCCGTCGACCGCGTTCAGCGCCATGCGCAGCAGCATCCACAGCGGTATCAGGATGAACAGCCAGGAGACCTGGTGCTGCCAGGCGAGCAGCAAGCCAAGGAGGATGGAGACCGCGGCGGCGGCGACTGTGACTTGGTTGGCGGTGACGCCACGGTCGTACAGGCGCTGCACCGAAGGGCGCAGCAGCGCCTGGAAGCGGGGTTTGAGCTGGTAGATGGATGGCACGGCGAATTCCCTGTCATGGTGCGGCATGGGCGCGATTGTGGGGAATCAGGCCGGGCGCAGGCAAGGGGGCAGGTGAGGGCTTTCTCCTGGTTTCGTGACGCAGCGCTGCAAAGCGGCGCCGCTCTCAGGGAATCCAGCGGTCGCGCTGCTGCAAACGCCACCCCAGCCACCCCAGCGTTACCGCCCGCAGCACCATGAAGCCGAGGAACGCCCACCACAGCCCATGGTTGCCGAACCCGCGCATGGCAAGCGCCAGGGGCAGCGCAACTGCCACCGACAGCAGCATCGCATTGCGCATCTCGCGGGCCCGCGTCGCGCCGATGAACAGGCCGTCGAGCAGGTAGCTCCACACGGCTACCAATGGCAGCACCGCCAGGTAAGGCAGGTAGGGATATGCCGCGTCGCGCACGCTGGCGATGTCGGTTTGCAGGTCGATGAACAGGTGCCCGCCCAGCAAAAACAGCACGGCGAACACCAGGCTGACGATCAGTGACCAGCCGCAGGCCACCACCAGTGCCTGCTTCAGGGCACTGCGGTCACGGGCGCCGATGGCATGGCCGCACAGGGCCTCGACCGCATGGGCCAGGCCATCGAGGGCATAGGCGGTGAGCATCAGGCCATTGAGCAGCAGGGCATTGGCCGCCACCGTCGCCTCGCCCAGGCGCGCACCCTGCACGGTGAGCAGCAGGAACACCAGTTGCAGGGCTAGGCTGCGCAGGAAGATGTCGCGGTTGACCGCCAGCAGCGGCCGCCAGCTCTGCCAGCGTTTCAACGCGGCCCAGACGACCTGCCCGGGGTAGGCGCGCAAGGCCGGGCGGGTGAGGGCCAGGCCGAGCAGGGCAGCGCTCCATTCGGCGATCACCGAGGCCCGCGCCGAGCCGACCACCCCCCAGTCCAGGCCAAGCACGAACCACAGGTTCAGGGCGATGTTGAGCAGGTTGGTGGTCAGCAGGATCGCCAGCGGCGCCCGGGCGTTCTGGGTGCCGAGGAACCAGCCGACCAGGGCATAGCTGGCCAGTGCTGCCGGCAGGCCGAGCAGGCGGGTGTGGAAGAAGGCTTCGGTCGAGGCATGCAGCGCCTCGCTGGGCTGCATCGCCTGCAGCGCCAGCTGGCTGAAGGGCAGGGCCAACAGGCCGATCAGCACGGCGAAAGCCAGCGCCAGCAGCAACCCCTGCACCAGCACCTGGCGCAGCGCGGCGCCGTCGGCGCGGCCGGCGGCCTGGGCGGCGAAGCCGGTGGAGCCCATTCGCAGGAAGCCCAGCAGGCCGACCATGAAGGTGAACAGCGTGGCGCCGACGGCCACCGCGCCCAACTGATGGGCATGGGGCAGGTGGCCGATCACCGTGCTGTCGACCAGCGCCACCAGCGGCACCGAGATGTTGGACAGGATCATCGGCGCGGCCAGGGCCCAGACCTTGTGGTGGGTGGGGCGGTTGCGCCAGGCGGTGGACAGTGAAGACATGCACATCCTTCATATCAGGGCCGCTTCGCGCCCCATCGCCGGGAAGCCGGTTCCCACAAGGCGGCCTCGGTCCCTGTGGGAGCTGGCTTGCCGGCGATGGGGCGCGAAGCGGCCCCTTGCAAGATCAAATGCGCTCATTGTACCGGCCTGGCAACCTATTGGCGCGAACACAGTCTCACTTGCCGCGCATCGCCAGGTAAGCTTCGAGCCGTTGCGCTATAGTTGCCCCCCTCATGTACACGCTGCCGAAGAGTTCTCTCTCAAATGCTCAACAAAGGATTGTTGCTGGCCTGCGCGCTGGCCCTGCTCAGTGCCTGTGATTCCTCCACCCCGGACAAGCCTTCGGTGCCTGCCGATGCCGCCACTGCCGTCGCGCCCGTCGAAACCAGGACGGCCAAGCGCGAAGATCCGGCGGTGCTCGCCAAGCGCTACGCCGGCCGCGAGCTGACCGTGCTGGACGTCTCGGAAGTGCAGCTCGACGGCGCCAGTACCCTGTCGGTCAGCGTCTCCGCGCCACTGGACGCCAACCAGGACTTTGCCGGCAAGCTGCACCTGGTCGATACCGTCAAGGGCAAGGTCGACGACGCCTGGGAACTCTCGGACAACCAGATGGAACTGCGCCTGCGCCACCTGGAGCCGCAGCGCAAGATGGTCCTGACCATCGACAAGGGTCTGCTCTCGGTCAACGGCAACCAGCTGCAGGCCGAATCGGTCAGCCGCTTCGAGACCCGCGACATGCAGGCCACGGTGGGCTTCGCCAGCCGCGGTTCGCTGCTGCCCACGCGCCTGGCCGAAGGCCTGCCGGTGATTGCCCTGAACGTCGACAAGGTCGATGTCGAGTTCTTCCGCATCAAGCCGGACATGCTCTCGAGCTTCCTGGTCAACTGGGGGCGCAACAGCAGCCTTTACTACTACCAGTCCAAGGAAACCCTGGAGATGGCCGAGCTGGTCTACAGCGGCCGTTTCGACCTCAACCCGGCGCGCAATACCCGCGAAACCGTGCTGTTGCCGATCGCCGGGATCAAGCCGCTGCAGGAGCCAGGCGTGTACCTGGCGGTGATGCGTGCCTCGGGCACCTATGACTACTCGCAGCCGGCGACTCTGTTCACTCTTAGTGACATCGGTGTCTCGGCGCACCGCTATCGCGACCGCCTGGACGTGTTCACCCAGGCCCTGGAGGGCGGCAAGGCGCTCAAGGACGTCACCCTCGAGCTGCACGACGACAAGGGCAAGCTGCTGGCCCAGGCCAAGACCGACGGCGACGGCCATGCCCAGCTGCCGATCACCGCCAAGGCCGATACGCTGATCGCCACCCAAGGGGTGCACACCACCCTGCTGCGCCTTAACACCGCGGCGCTGGACTTGGCCGAGTTCGACATCGCCGGCCCCCAGGCCAACCCGCTGCAGTTCTTCATCTTTGGCCCGCGCGACCTGTACCGACCAGGCGAGACCGTGCTGCTCAACGGCCTGCTGCGCGACCAGGACGGCAAGCCGGTCAAGGCCCAGCCGGTGAACGTGGAAGTACGCCGCCCCGATGAGCAGGTCAGCCGCAAGTTCGTCTGGGAGGCCGACCAGAACGGCCTGTTCCAGTACCAGCTGCAACTGGCCAGCGAAGCGCCGACCGGCCGCTGGCAGTTGCTGCTCGACATGGGCGGTGGACGCAAGCAGGTCTACGAATTCCTTGTCGAGGACTTCCTCCCCGAGCGCCTGGCGCTGGAGCTCAAAGGCAGTGCCGCGCCGCTGGCGCCGGACCAAACCGCCACGATCCAGGTCAATGGTCGCTATCTCTATGGTGCGCCCGCCGCCGGCAACCGCCTCAGTGGCCAGGCCTACGTGCGCCCGTTGCGTGAAGCGGTGAAGGCGCTGCCGGGCTATCAGTTCGGCGCGGTCACCGAGACCGAACTGAACCAGGACCTGGAGCTGGACGAAGTCACCCTCGACCAGAACGGCAAGGCCCGCATCGACATCGAAAGTCGCTGGGCTGAAGCCCGCTCGCCGCTGCAACTGACCGTGCAGGCCAGCCTGCAGGAGTCCGGTGGTCGGCCGATCACCCGGCGCCTGGAGCAGCCGATCTGGCCAGCCGAGCGCCTGCCGGGCCTGCGCGGCCTGTTCGACGGCGAAGAAACCGACGGCGACGGCCCGGTGGAGTTCGAGTTCCTGGTGGCTGATCGCGACGGCAAGAAACTGGCCGCCGACAACCTGAAGGTACGACTGATCCGCGAGCGCCGCGACTACTACTGGAACTACTCGCAGAGTGATGGCTGGAGCTACAACTACAACGAGAAGTTCCTCACCCAGGCTGAAGAAACCGTCAGCGTGAAGGCAGGTTCCACCGCCAAGCTGAACTTCCAGGTGGAGTGGGGCCCGTACCGCGTCGAGGTGGAAGACCCGCAGACCGGCCTGGTCTCCAGCGCCCGCTTCTGGGCCGGCTACCGCGCCCAGGACAACGCCGAGGGCGGTGCCGTGCGCCCCGACCAGGTGAAGATCGCCCTGGACAAGCCTGCCTACAAGGAAGGCGGCACCGCCAAGGTCACCGTCACCCCGCCGGCCGCCGGCAGCGGCTACCTGATGATCGAGTCCGCCGACGGCCCGCTGTGGTGGCAGGAAATCGAGGTGCCGGCCGAGGGCAAGACCTTCGATGTCGAACTGGACAAGAAGTGGGCGCGCCACGACCTGTACATCAGCGCCCTGGTGATCCGCCCGGGCGAGCGCAAGGCCAATGCCACGCCGAAACGTGCCGTGGGCGTGCTGCACCTGCCGCTGGACCGCGCCGAGCGTAAGCTGGCCGTATCGCTGCAGGCACCGGAGAAAATGCGGCCCAAGCAACCGCTGACCGTCAAGGTCAAGGCGGTCAACGCCGATGGCAGCGTGCCCAAGCAGGTGCATGTGTTGTTGTCGGCGGTGGACGTGGGCATCCTCAACATCACCGACTTCAAGACCCCCGATCCGTTCGCCAGCCTGTTCGGCCGCAAGGCCTACGGCGCCGACCAGCTGGACATCTATGGCCAGTTGATCGAAGCCGGCCAGGGCCGCCTGGCCAGCCTGGCCTTCGGCGGTGACGCCGCCATGGCCAAGGGCGGCAAGCGCCCGAACACCACGGTGACCATCGTTGCCCAGCAGAGCCTGCCGGTCACCCTCGATGAAAAAGGCGAGGGCCAGGCCAGCGTCGATATTCCCGATTTCAACGGTGAGCTGCGCCTGATGGCCCAGGCCTGGACCGAGGAACACTTCGGCATGGCTGAAGGCAAGACCGTGGTCGCCGCGCCGCTGATCGCCGAACTGTCCGCGCCGCGCTTCCTCGCCGGTGGCGACCAGACCCGCCTGGCGCTGGACCTGGCCAACCTCTCCGGCCGTGACCAGCAACTGAGCGTGCAGGTGTCCAGCGAAGGTCAACTGAGCCTGGTCGGTGGCGCGCAGCAGAACTTCAGCCTCGCCGAAGGTCAGCGCACCACCCTGATGATCCCGGTGCAGGCCCAGGGTGGCTTGGGCCAGGGCAAGGTTCGCGTGCAGGTCAACGGCCTGCAGCTGCCGGGTGAGCCGGCCAGTACCTTCGAGCGTGAATGGACCCTGGGTATTCGCCCGGCCTACCCGGCGATGCTCAAGCACTACCGCGTGGCCCTCAAGGACCAGCCCTGGAGCCTGCCCGACAGCGACCTGACCGAGTTCGAGCCTGCGGGCCTGGAGGCCAGCCTGGCGTTGTCGAGCCGCCCACCGCTGAACCTTGCCGAGCAGATCCGCGCCCTGGAAGCCTACCCCTACGGCTGCCTGGAGCAGACCACCAGTGGCCTGTACCCGTCGCTGTATGCCGATGCCGACAGCCTCAAGCGCCTGGGCATCAAGGGTGAGCCGGCCGATGTGCGCAAGCGCAAGATCGAGATGGGCATCGAGCACCTGCTGGGCATGCAGCGCTACAACGGCAGCTTCGGCCTGTGGAGCTCGGACAGCGAGGAGGAGTACTGGCTGACCGCCTACGTCACCGACTTCCTGCTGCGCGCCCGCGAGCAAGGCTACGGCGTACCGGCCGAGGCGCTGAAGAAAGCCAGCGAGCGCCTGCTGCGCTATGTGCAGGAGCGCAACCTGATCGAAGTCGACTACAGCCAGAACGCCGACCACACCCGCTTCGCCGTGCAGGCCTACGCTGGCCTGGTGCTGGCGCGCAGCCAGCAAGCGCCGCTGGGCGCCTTGCGCAGCCTGTTCGAGCGCCGCACTGACGCCCGCTCCGGTTTGCCATTGGTGCAACTGGCGGTGGCGCTGGACAAGATGGGCGACAAGCAGCGTTCGCAGCAGGCGCTGCAGGCGGGCCTGGCGGTCACCCGCGGCAAAGGCTGGCTGGCCGACTACGGCAGCGCCCTGCGTGACCAGGCGTTGATCCTGGCCCTGCTGCAGGAGAACAACCTGGCCGCCAATCAGGTCGATCAGCGCCTGTTCGGCCTGTCCGACGAGCTGGCCGCCAACCGTTGGCTCTCCACCCAGGAGCGCAACGCGCTGTTCCTCGCCGGGCGTGGCCTGCTGGGCAAGCCGGAAGGCAACTGGAAGGCCCGCCTGGACAGCGCCGGTGAAGTCCGCGAGTTCGACAACAATGACTCGGGGATGAAGCTCGAGGGCCCGCTGCTGGCCTCGCCATTGACCGTGCAGAACCAGGGTGGCGAGACCCTGTACCAGCAGCTGACCCTGTCCGGCTACCCACGCCAGGCTCCGGCCGCCAGCGGCAATGGCATGGAAATCCGCCGTGAGTACCTGGGCATGAATGGCCAGACGCTGGATGTGCGCAACCTGCGCAGCGGTGACCTGGTGCTGGTGCACCTGGCGCTCAAGGCCCAGGACCAGGTGCCCGACGCCCTGGTGGTAGACCTGCTGCCAGCAGGCCTGGAGCTGGAGAACCAGAACTTGGCGCAGAGCGCCGCCAGCCTGGACAACGCCAGTAGCGCGGTGAAGCAGTGGCGCGAGTCGATGCAGAACGCCAGCGTGGTGCACCAGGAGTATCGCGACGACCGCTACGTGGCCGCGCTCAAGCTCGACAGCTACGGCACCACCCACCTGCTGTACCTGGCCCGTGCGGTGACGCCGGGCAGCTACCGCATTCCGCCACCGCAGGTGGAGTCGATGTACCGGCCCAACTTGCAGGCGATTGGTGATAGCCAGGGCGAGATGATTGTAAGAGCTCGCTGACCCTCAAGCTTTGAGCTGCAAGCTACAAGAGACAGCAGTCGACGCAGGCTGCTTTCAATTTGTCGCTTGTAGCTCCAAGCTTGCAGCTGCTTTCAATGCACCACCCAGCTCAACACCCACAGCCCCAGCAACGCCCAGATGATCCCGAGGATGATCGATGCGCGCATGAATGCGCGGACCGCCGAGTACAGCAACATCAGGCCGACGATAAGCGCCAGGATGCTCACCAGCGAGGTGTCCATTCCCAGCGTGCGCGCCAGGCCATCGATGAAATTGCCACCGGCGTTGGCCAGCAGGTTGAACAACCCGCTCAAGCCGTCGACGATGAACCGGATCACCGAACCCAGTGCCTGGCCCAGCCATTCGAAAAAACCTTCTACATGCATAGTCGCTTCCTGATCAACGAATCGGCGATTCCCAGCCTTTGGCCATCACCTGGCCCGGTCGGTTCCCGATGCCAAGCTTAGCGCGCCCGCGCCTGACCAGGCTGCTGCGGCGTGTCGCCGTCAGCGTGCTGCTGGGCATGGCCCTGCTGTGGTTGGCCGACCGTATCTGGCCATTGCCCATGCCAGGCGACGACCTGGCGCGGGTGGTGTTGGCCGAGGACGGCACACCGCTGTGGCGCTTCGCCGACGCCGACGGCGTGTGGCGCTATCCGGTCATCCCGCAGGAAGTCTCGCCGCTGTACCTTGAAGCCCTGCTCGCCTACGAGGACCGCTGGTTCTATCATCACCCCGGCGTCAACCCCATGGCCCTGGCCCGGGCTGCCTGGCTCAACCTGCGTGGCGGGCGGGTGGTGTCTGGTGGCAGCACGCTGTCGATGCAGGTGGCGCGCCTGCTCGACCCGCACGACCGCACCCTGCCCGGCAAGCTGCGTCAGTTATGGCGCACGGCGCAGCTGGAATGGTACCTGTCCAAGGACGAGATCTTGCAGCTGTACCTCAACCGGGCACCGTTCGGCGGCACCTTGCAGGGCGTGGCAGCGGCCAGTTGGGCGTACCTGGGCAAGTCGCCGAAACACCTCACGCCGGCCGAAGCCGCGTTGCTCGCCGTGCTGCCCCAGGCGCCGAGCCGGCTGCGTCCGGACCGCCACCCTGAACGCGCCCAGCGCGCCCGGGACAAGGTGCTGCAGCGCCTGGCCGAGTACCAGGTATGGCCAGCCCAGCGCATCGATGAGGCGCGTGAAGAGCCGCTGTTGCTGGCGCCACGCCAGGAGCCGGCGCTGGCGCCGCTGCTGGCCCGGCGCCTGAATACACCGAACAGCCCGCCACTGATCCGTACCACCCTGGATGCCGCCTTGCAGCGCCGCCTCGAAGACTTGCTGATGGGCTGGCGTGCCCGCCTGCCCGAGCGCACCTCGGCGGCGTTGCTGGTGGTCGAGACCCAGAGCATGGCCGTGCGCGCGTATCTCGGCTCCATCGACTTGAACGATGAGCGCCGCTTCGGTCACGTGGACATGATCCACGCCCTGCGTTCGCCCGGTTCGACCCTCAAGCCGTTCCTCTACGCCATGGCCATGGACGACGGCCTGATCCACTCCGAATCGCTGTTGCAGGATGTGCCACGACGCTACGGCGACTACCGCCCCGGCAACTTCTCCATGGGTTTCAGTGGCCCGGTGTCGGCCAGTTCGGCGCTGGCGCTGTCGCTCAACCTGCCGGCGGTGCAACTGCTCGAGGCCTACGGCCCGAAACGCTTCGCCGCGCAGATGCGCATGGGGGGGATGCCGCTGGTGCTGCCGCCGCTGGCCGAGCCGAACCTGTCGCTGATCCTCGGTGGCGCAGGCAGTCGCCTGGAGGACCTGGTCGGTGGCTATGCCGCGCTGGCCCGTGGAGGGTTGAGCGCGCAGGTACGCCTGCAACCGCAGGACCCGCTGGTGGAACGCCGCTTGCTGTCGCCGGGTTCGGCCTGGATCACCCGGCGCATTCTCAGCGGCCTGGCCCGGCCGGACCGTGACCCCCACGCTGAATTGGTGCAGCGCCCGCAATTGGCCTGGAAAACCGGCACCAGCTACGGCTTTCGCGATGCCTGGTCGGTGGGCGTCGGCCCGCGCTACCTGATTGGTGTGTGGATCGGCCGACCCGACGGCACCCCGGTGCCGGGCCAGTTTGGCCTGGCCTCGGCGGCGCCATTGATGCTGCAGGTGCATGACCTGCTAAGCAACCGCGACAGCCAACGAGGCATCGAAGTGCCGGTCGAGCCGGTGCCCGATTCGGTCGGTGTCGCCGCGATCTGTTGGCCGCTGGGCCAGCCAATGAACCGTCAGGACCCGAACTGCCGTCGGCAACGTTTCGCCTGGACCCTAGACGCCACCACGCCACCGACCTTGCAGGCTGCCGACCAGCCGCTGGGGCTGGGTTTGCGCGAAACGGTGTGGCTCAACGAGCGCGGCTTGCGTGTCGATGCCTCCTGTCCCGGTGCCAAGGCCCATGACGTCGCGCTGTGGCCGGCCCCGCTCGAGCCGTGGTTGCCCCGGGTCGAACGTCGAGCGGCGCGGCTGCCGGCCGTTGACCCCGCCTGTCCACCGCAGGTGGTGAGCAGCGCGCCACCGCTGTCGATCGTCGGTGTGCGCAGTGGCGACAACCTGCGCCGCCCGGCCACCAGCCACGAGCCGTTGCAGTTGCGGGTGTCGGCATTGGGCGGGGCAGGGCGGCGCTGGTGGTTCCTCAATGGACAGCCCATGGGCGAGACCCAAGGGCAGGACAGCTTGCCGGTAAGGTTCGAGCAGGCCGGGAGCATCGAGTTGAGTGCTTTGGATGAAAGCGGTGAAACGGCGCGGGTGCAGTTCCAGGTCAGCGAGTGAGCCCGTTGCCCAGGCTCAGCCTTTGACTGGGTTCAGGTCGAAGGCATTGGCCTGGTACTGGAACAGCAGGCAATCCGCAGCCGCGGTGCAACCACTTTCATGCACGAGGTTGGCGGGCAGCTTGTAGTAGGCGCCTGCCGGGTACTCCACCCGCTTGCCATCGATCACCGCATAGAAGGTTCCGCTCAACACCACGGTCGGCAGGGGCTGGCTGTGAGTATGCAGTCCATTGTCGGTGCCTTTGCGGAACTTCACGTAGGCCGAATACGGCCCCTTGCCGAAGAGGTCGCCTTCGACATTGGCGTAGCTGACAGCGCCTTGGGTGCCGGGCACCTGCTGCCATTTCAGCGAGGTGCTGTCAGGGACCGAGCTCAGGGTGTCGCCAGCGGCGCTGGCGGTGATGGCAATCGCGGCCAGGGAAAGGCCGGCGAACAGGGTGTGCAGTGCTTTCATGGGGAGGCTCCTTCGCCAAGTGACAATGGACGAAGGTTAAACAATCAATATGCGCACAAATACATCTTGAATTTACCATGTCTTGTGCGTTCTAAGCACAAATCAATTTTGCCATCGAGGCTCTGCGTAGTACGCCTGCACGTAGTCGAGGAGTGCCCGTACCTTGGGCGCCACATAGCGGCTCTGCGGATAGACCGCGTACAAGGTGCGCGAGGGCAGCGACCAGTCCGCCAGCACCGGCACCAGGCGCCCGTCGCGCAAGGCATCGTGGGCAATGAAGCGGTCGAAGCTGGCAATACCCAACCCGCCGATCGCTGCCGCGCGCAGGGCCATCGGCGAATTGGCGCTCAGGCGCTGGGGCATCAGCAGTTCCCGGCGCTCGCCGGCGGGGCCGGTCAGTTGCAGGCGCTGCGGGTGCGGCAAGCGGCTGTAGCCGAGCAATGGGTGGGCAGCCAGGGCGTCGGGCGTGGTCGGCGTGCCGTGGCGCTCCAGGTAATCGGGCGCGGCCACCAGCACCACTTCGCTGTCCGCCAGCCTGCGGGCCACCAGGCTGGAGTCGGGCAGGTGGTCGGTGACCCTCAGGCAGACATCGATGTCTTCTTCCAGCAGGTCGATGAAGCGGTCGCTGCAATGCAGTTCCACCTGCAATCGCTCGTGACGTCCGACGAATTCCGGCAGCCAGTGTCCCAGTTCCAGCTCGCCAAAGGCAGTGGCCACACCCAGGCGCAGCGTGCCGCTGGGCTGTTGTTGATGCTCGGACAGTTCAAGGTTCATGGCCTGCATCTGCTCGAGAATCCGCGTGCAGTGGCGATAGAACAGCGCGCCGGCTTCGGTCACTTGCAGGCGACGGGTGGTGCGGTTGAGCAGTTGCGTGCCGAGATGGCGTTCGAGGTGCTTCACCTGGCGCGACAGCACGGTATGGGAAACGCCCGCCTGGTGGGCGGCGGCGCTGAAGCTGCCGAGGTCGACGACCCGGCGGAAGGTTTGCATGGCGCTCAACTGGTCCAATGGCACATCACTCCTTGCAGCGAACGGCGGGGCCCTGGTGGCCCCGCGTCGTCGCGGGTCAGCGCCGAACCAGCAGCACCCCGCTTTCCATATGGTGGGTGTAGGGGAACTGGTCGAACAGCGCGCAGCGTTCGATACGGTGGGTATCGTGCAGCTGGGCGATGTTCTGCGCCAGGGTTTCCGGGTTGCAGGAGATGTACAGGATGCGCTCGAAGCGACGGGTCAGCTCACAGGTGTCCGGGTCCATGCCGGCACGCGGCGGGTCGACGAACACCGTGCCGAAGTCGTAGCTCTTCAGGTCGATGCCTTCCAGGCGGCGGAATGGGCGGACCTCGTTCAGGGCCTGGGTCAGCTCTTCGGCCGACAGACGCACCAGGCGCACGTTGTCCACGCCGTTCTCGTCGAGGTTGTGCAGGGCGGCGTTGACCGAGGTCTTGCTGATCTCGGTGGCCAGCACCTGGCGGGCGCGGGTGGCCAGCGGCAAGGTGAAGTTGCCGTTGCCGCAATACAGCTCGAGCAGGTCGTCCTGGCGTTCGCCCATGGCCTCGAAGGCCCAACCGAGCATCTTCTGGTTCACCGCGCCGTTGGGTTGGGTGAAGGCGCCTTCGGGTTGGCGATAGCTGAAGGCGCGCCCGGCGATGTCGAGCTTCTCCACCGCGTAGTCGCGGCCGATCACCACGCGCTTGCCTTTCGAGCGGCCGACCACGCTGACACCGAGATCTGCGGCCAACTGCTGCGCGGCGGCCTCCCAGGCCTCGTCCAGCGGGCGGTGGTAGCACAGGGTGATCATCGCATCACCGGCCAGGGTGGTGAGGAACTCCACCTGGAACAGCCGGTTGTCGAGGTCTTCATTGGCCTGCCAGGCGGCTTTCAGACGCGGCATCAACGCATTGATGCGCTCGCTGGCGATCGGGAAGTCGTCGATCAGGATGGCCTTGTGCTTCTCGCCCGGGGCGAACATCGCATAGTGGCGTTGGCCGCCTTCGCGCCACAGGCGGAACTCGGCGCGCAGGCGGTACTGCCCGCGCGGCGAGTCGAACACGGCCGGCTCCGGCGCGTCGAAGGGCGCCAGCAGTTCGCGCAGGCGGGCGGCCTTGGCCGCCAGTTGCGTGTCGTATTGCGCGGGATCGTAGGCAGCACTCATGCGGGGAACCAACCCAGCTTGATGACGAACAGAATGGACAGGATCACCAGCGCCGGGTTCAGGTCGTGGCGACGGCCGGAGATCAGCTTGATGGCGGTCCAGGCGATAAAGCCGAAGGCGATGCCGTTGGCGATCGAGTAGGTCAGCGGCATGGCCAGGGCGGTCACCACCACCGGCGCGGCTTCGGTAACGTCGTCCCAATTGATCTCGGCCAGGCCCGAAGCCATCAGCACGGCGACGAACAGCAGCGCCGGGGCGGTGGCGAAGGCCGGCACGCTGCCGGCCAGCGGGGCGAAGAACAGCGCCAGCAGGAACAGGATGGCGACCACGATGGCGGTCAGGCCGGTGCGCCCGCCCGCACTCACGCCCGCCGCCGACTCGATGTAGCTGGTGGTGGTCGAGGTGCCCAGCAGCGAACCGGCCATGGCGGCGGTGCTGTCGGCGATCAGGGCGCGGCCCATCTTCGGCATGTGGCCGTCCTTGCCCATCAGGCCGGCGCGCTTGGCCACGCCGATCAGGGTGCCGGAGTTGTCGAACAGGTCGACGAACAGGAAGGCGAAGATCACGCTGATCAGGCCGACGTCCAGGGCGCCGGCGATGTCCAGTTGCAGGAAGGTCGGGGCCAGCGACGGCGGCATCGAGACCACCCCGCCGAACGGTGTGACGCCCAGCGCGATCGCGGCCACGGTCACTGCCAGGATACCGATCAGCACGGCGCCGCGAACCTTCAGCGACTCGAGGGCGACGATCAGGAAGAAGCCCAGGGTGGCGAGGATCGGCGCGGGCTTGCTGAGATCGCCCAGGCCTACCAGAGTGGCTGGGTTATCGACGACGATGCCGGCGTTATGCAGGGCGATCAGCGCCAGAAACAGGCCGATGCCGGCGGCAATGGCCGAGCGCAGCGGCAGCGGGATGCTGTTCACGATCCATTCGCGGATGCGGAAGATCGACAGCAGGAAGAACAGCACCGCGGAGAGAAACACCGCCCCCAGCGCCACTTGCCAGGTATGGCCCATGTGCAGGACCACGGTGTAGGTGAAGAAGGCGTTCAGGCCCATGCCCGGCGCCAGGGCGATCGGGTAGTTGGCGATGATGCCCATGGTCACCGAGCCGATGGCCGCGGCCAGGCAGGTCGCGACGAAGAGCGCGCCCTTGTCCATGCCGGTCTCGCCGAGGATGCTCGGGTTGACGAACAGGATGTAGGCCATGGCCAGGAAGGTGGTGACGCCCGCGAGAATCTCGGTGCGCACGTTGGTGTTGTGTGCTTTTAGTTGAAACAGCCTTTCCAGCATGCCTGCTCCCCGGGCGCCCTCGCGCCGTGAATGTATCGACCCCAACAGCAAAGCACAGACCGTACCGGGTGCCGTGGTTTTGTGCGGGGTGGAAAAAAGCCGCGCATCATACCAGCAAGGATGGCGGGGGCCTATGGCCATTGGGGAAGGCAATCGGGCAACGGTGTCGTCTTCCTGCACTGGCCTCATCGCTGGCAAGCCAGCTCCCACAGGGATGGCGCTTGGCTTGAAGGCGGCACGGTCGGTGTGGGAGCCGGCTTGCCGGCGAGAGGCCGGTGCAGGACAAACCAGCATGCTGCTCCCGCGCGAGATTGCCTAATCTCTGGGTGCCAGCAGGTCGATCAACCGTTATGCATACGGTCGCGATGGGTCAACGTCGGGAACAGCTTCATCCATACCCCGGTCACCAGCAGCGTGCCCACGCCGCCGAGCACCACCGCCGGGACTGTGCCAAACCAGTGCGCGGTCAGCCCCGACTCGAACTCGCCGAGCTGGTTCGAGGCACCGATGAACAGCCCGTTCACCGCGCTTACCCGGCCGCGCATCTCGTCTGGCGTCTCCAGCTGCACGAAGGCGCCGCGGATGACCATGCTGATCATGTCCGCCGCGCCGAGCACCACCAGCACCGCCAGGGAGAACCAGAACGAGGTCGAGAGGCCGAAGGCGATGGTCGCCACGCCGAACACGCCGACCGAGGCGAACATGATCAGGCCTACCTTGCGCTCCACCGGGAAGCGCGCCAGCCACAGCGACATCAGCAGCGCGCCCACCGCCGGCGCCGAGCGCAGCAGGCCCAGGCCCCAGGCGCCGGTGAGCAGGATGTCCTTGGCGAACACTGGCAGCAGCGCGGTGGCGCCGCCCAGCAGCACGGCGAACAGGTCCAGGGAGATGGCGCCGAAGATGTCCGGGCGGCTGCGGATGAAGCGCACCCCGGCCAGCAGCGATTCCAGGTTGGCCCGACCGCGCTGGGGCAGTTGCTGGCGCGCGTCGAGGCTCAGGGTCAGCAGGCAGGCGATGAGGTAGAGGGCCACGGTCGGGCCGTACACCCAGGTACTGCCGAAGGCGTAGAGAAAGCCGCCGACCGCCGGGGCGACGATGGTCGCCGACTGGGTGGCCGATGCCGACGCCGCCACGGCCCGTGGGAACAGCCCTGGCGGTACCACGTTGGGTAGCAGCGCCTGGGTCGCCGGCATCTCGAACGAACGGGTGGCGCCGAGCAGGAAGGCCAGGATGAATATCAGCTCGCGGCTGACGTTGTCGCTGACGCTGCCCAGGGCCAGCGCCAGGGCGATCAGCGCCTGCAGGGTCTGGCACAGGGCGGCCACCTTGCGTCGGTCGTAGCGGTCGGCGACGTGGCCTGTGTGCAGCATGAACAGCACCCGGGGCGCGAACTCGACCAGCCCGACCAGGCCCAGGTCGAGGACATTCCCGGTCAGTTGGTAGAGGTGCCAGCCAATGGCCACGGTGAGCATCTGGAAGCCGCTGGCGGTGAACACGCGGGCCAGCCAGAAGGCCAGGAACGGGCGGTGATGACGCAGCAATTGCGGGGCGGAATCGGACATCGGGGGGCTGCAGCCTCGAGATAGAGGGGCCTGCAGGGTAACATCTGTTTGTAACAAATAGTTGCTGAAAGTCGCGTGGATCAACCATCGCGACTTCGCAAAAGAGGGTGAGGCAACGGGTCACGCGGCAATCAACCACACATCCGGATGGGTCATTCAGGACTATGCTTCCATTCAGTCGTTGATCTGGATCAATCGTTCCAGATGCAACGATCTTGGCCCTTGGGCCGGAATCCCCGCGATCGAACAGAACAATTCCAACGCGCCGCACTCGATACCCGTGGGGGCAGTGGGCGACAGGCCATGAGCCCGGTCGCCGGATTACCTGAAGAGGAAGCACCATGTTCGGATTGGAAGCCCTAGAGCTCGCCCGAATCCAGTTTGCCTTTACCGTGTCCTTTCACATCCTGTTCCCGGCCATCACCATTGGCCTGGCGAGCTACCTGGCGGTCCTCGAAGGCCTTTGGCTGAAGACCGGCGACAACACCTACCGTGACCTCTATCACTTCTGGTCGAAGATCTTCGCCGTGAACTTCGGCATGGGGGTGGTCTCGGGCCTGGTCATGGCCTACCAGTTCGGTACCAACTGGAGCCAGTTCTCCGATTTTGCCGGTTCCATCACCGGCCCCCTGCTGACCTACGAGGTGCTCACGGCATTCTTCCTCGAGGCCGGTTTCCTCGGCGTCATGCTGTTCGGCTGGCACCGTGTCGGCCGGGGGTTGCACTTCTTCGCCACCTGCATGGTGGCGCTTGGCACGCTGGTGTCGACCTTCTGGATCCTCGCCTCCAACAGCTGGATGCAAACCCCCCAGGGCTACGAGATCGTCAATGGCCAGGTGATTCCGGTGGACTGGTTCGCGGTGATCTTCAACCCGTCCTTCCCCTATCGCCTGATGCACATGGCCACCGCGGCCTTCGTCGCCACCGCGTTCTTCGTCGGCGCCTCGGCAGCCTGGCACCTGCTGCGCGGGCGTGACAATCCGGCGGTGCGCAAGATGCTGTCGATGGCCATGTGGATGGCCCTGGTGGTGGCGCCGATCCAGGCCGTGATCGGCGACTTCCATGGCTTGAACACGCTCAAGCATCAGCCGGTGAAGATCGCCGCCATCGAGGGCCACTGGGAGAACAAACCCGGTGAACCGACGCCGCTGATCCTGTTCGGCATTCCCGACATGCAGGCCGAAACCACGCGCTTCAAGGTCGAGATCCCAGCCTTGGGCAGCTTGATCCTGACCCACAGCCTGGACAAGCAAGTGCCGGCGATGAAGGAGTTCCCACCTGAGGACCGACCCAACTCGACCATCGTGTTCTGGTCGTTCCGAGTCATGGTCGGTTTGGGCATGTTGATGATTTTTGTCGGCCTGTGGAGCCTGTGGCTGCGCAAGCGCGGCACCCTGTACAGCTCGCGCCCGTTCCTCTACCTGACCCTGTGGATGGGCCCGTCGGGGTTGATTGCGATCCTCGCCGGCTGGTTCACCACCGAGATCGGCCGCCAGCCGTGGGTGGTCTACGGGCTGATGCGCACCGCCGATGGGGTGTCCAACCATAGCTACGCGCAGTTGGGGTTCACCCTGGTGATGTTCGTGGTGGTCTACTTCGCGTTGTTCGGCACCGGTCTGGGCTACATGATGCGCCTGGTGCGCAAAGGGCCCAAGACTGGTGAAGGCGATGAGCACACCCCCGGTGGCCCTGGCCAGAAACGCACGCCGGCGCGGCCGCTGTCCGCCGCCGATGAAGGCCATGAGGCCGACTCCAGCAGCCTGAGCAAGGGGAACTGAGATGGGTATCGATCTTCCGCTGATCTGGGCCGTGATCATCATCTTCGGCGTCATGATGTATGTGGTAATGGATGGTTTCGACCTGGGCATCGGCATGCTCTTCCCCTTCGTCCAGGATGAGCGTGACCGCGATGTGATGATGAACACGGTCGCCCCGGTATGGGACGGCAACGAGACCTGGCTGGTGCTGGGCGGGGCAGCGCTGTTCGGGGCTTTCCCGCTGGCCTACTCGGTGGTGCTCGAGGCACTGTACCTGCCATTGATCCTGATGCTGGTGGGCCTGATCTTCCGTGGCGTGGCGTTCGAGTTCCGCTTCAAGGCCAGGGCCCACAGGCGTCATATCTGGGACAAGGCCTTCATCTGGGGCTCACTGGTGGCGACTTTCTTCCAGGGGGTGGCGCTGGGCGCGTTCATCGAAGGCTTCAAGGTGGTCGACCGTAAATTCACCGGCGGCACCCTGGATTGGCTGACCCCGTTCACCGTGTTTTCGGGCCTGGGCCTGATCGTCGCCTACACGCTGCTGGGCTGCACCTGGTTGATCATGAAGACCGAAGGGCCCTTGCAGCAAAAAATGCATGACATGGCCCGCCCCCTGGCGCTGGTGCTGCTGGTGGTCATCGGTATCGTCAGCCTGTGGACGCCGATCGCCTACCCGCAAATCGCCGAGCGCTGGTTCAGCATGCCCAACCTGATCTGGTTCATGCCGGTGCCGATTCTGGTGCTGGTGACCTTCTACGGGTTGCTGCGGGCGGTGGCGCGTAACGCCCACTACACCCCGTTCCTGCTGACGCTGGTGCTGATCTTCCTTGGCTACAGTGGGTTGGGCATCAGCTTGTGGCCGAACATCATCCCGCCGTCGATCAGCATCTGGGATGCCGCGGCGCCGCCACAGAGCCAGGGCTTCATGCTGGTGGGCACGCTGTTCATCCTGCCGTTCATCCTCGGGTACACCTATTGGAGCTACTACGTGTTCCGCGGCAAGGTGACCCATGAAGACGGCTATCACTAGGAGCGTCGGGTGATGAATGTCGAAGAGAAGAAACCGCTGTGGCAACGCCTGGGTTGGCTGGTGCTGATCTGGGGGGTGAGCGTGGCAGCGCTTGGGGTGGTGGCTTATGGCATGCGCATGTTCATGAGCGCGGCAGGCCTGAGTACTCACTGAGCCATTGAGTGATCGCGGGGCAAGTCGCAGCGGTGCACCGCTGCGACTTGCCCCGCGATGCTTTTATTTCCGGGCCTTGAGCACCACGAACTTCGGCGTCGCCGCGACCTGCTCGACACCCCGGAACAAGCGCGCCAGCTTGCTGTGGTAGCCCAGGTGGCGATTGCCGACGATGTACAGCGCGCCACCGACTTCCAGTGCCTCGCGGGCCTGCTGGAACATGCGCCAGGCGAGGAAGTCGCCGACCACCTGCTGCTGGTGGAACGGCGGGTTGCACAGCACCACGTCCAGCGATTGTTTCTCCTGCCCCGCCAGGCCGTCCGCAGCCTTGATCGTCACTTCGCGTTCGCCCAATGCCGCCCGCCAGTTCTCCCGCGCCGACTGCACCGCCATGTACGACTCGTCGACCAAGGTGAAATGCGCATCCGGATTGGCCAGGGCGCTGGCAATCGCCAGCACGCCATTGCCACAGCCAAGATCGGCTACGCGGGCGCGACCCAGGTCACGCGGCAGATGCGGCAGGAAGGCACGAGTGCCGATGTCCAGGCCTTCGCGGCAGAACACGTTGGCGTGGTTGACCAGCTCCAGGGGCGGCGTCTCCAGACGATAGCGACTGGGGTAGGGGGAATGTGCGAGAGGCTGTTGCGTCACAGTGGCAATCAGCAGGCGCGCTTTCTTCTGCGCCAGCGACGCCTGCACCGGGCCGATGTACTTCTCCATAAGGTCGCCGGCGGCTCTGGGCAGGTACTTGATCATCGCCCCGGCGATCACCTGGGCGCCAGGCGCCAATTGGCCCTGCAGGCGGATCAGTTGCTCCTCGAGCAGGGCCAGGGTCTTGGGCACGCGCACCAGCACGCGGTCGAACGGGCCCTGGAAGGGCTCATTGGCCGGGATGAAGGGTACGCTGTCGAACGGCTTGCCGTTACCCGCCAGGTTTTTCTCCAGGGCCAGGTGCGCCAGGTGCGAGTCGCCGCTGCTAGTCACGTCCAGGTGCCCGGCCAGGCTGGCGGCCAGGGCGCCGAAGCTGTCGTTGAGCACCAGCACCTTGCAGCCTGCGCCTGGTGCCTGGGCGGCCATGTGTTCCAGCAGGTACTGGTCGGCGGCATCGAACGCCAGCAGCGGGTCGTTGGCTTGCTCCGGCTGGCGGATCAGGTCGAGGTCGGCGAAGGGGCTGTTGAACAGGGGCATGGCGTGGGGCTCTGCTGCGAATCCTGCCCGGCGCGCTGTGCGCGGGCTTGCGGCGGGTGATTCTACAGGGCTTTACGTCTGTGCGGGGGGCGGGCTGTCAGAGCAGGCCTCGCAGGGCGGCGATGGCGATGGCGCCGGCTTTGTTGGAGGCGTTGGTCTTGCTTATCACACTGCGGATATGAAAATTCACGGTACTGGTCGACAGCGAGAGAATCATCGCCACGTCGGCGGCGGTCTTGCCGGCGGCGGACCACTTGAGCACTTCAAGCTCGCGTTCGCTCAATTGCGGCAGTGGGCTGTACTTCGCCAGGTGGTGCGTGCTGAGGGCGGCGTGCAAGGTGTTGCACAGCCACATTACCTGGGCGCTCTTCTCGAACAGTTCGTCACGAGAGACTGCGCCTTTGGCCCTGGAGACGCTCAACTGGCTTTCGTTGTGCTGCTGGTCGTGCACTGACTGGCTCCAGCCATGGGTCATGCCGTAGGCAGTGGCGGCCTCCCGCAGCTGAGGCACCTCGTGGAACAGTTCGTCGTTCCAGACCAGTGGCAGCGTCGTATGGTGGCATTTTGATACTGATGGGTCTATCTTGATGAAGTCTTCAGCCTGGTAGCGCGCATTCCAGGCGCTTGGGTAGTTGTTGTAGAGGATCACCTGGGGACCACGAGCAGCCACATGCAGGTGCAGCGTCAGGCCGACGAACTCCATGTCCAGTGCCTGGGCCAGTTGCACGGCCTGGCCGAACAACAGTTGCGGTTCCTGTTCCTCCAGCAGCTGCTGGAGTTGCTCACTCTTCCAATGTGGCATCGATGAAGCTCCCTTTGCGTCTCTGTGGATCCAAAGTCAGCATTGCACGGTCCGTAGTGTAGGAAATCTCCTAACGGTGTGCTGGGTTTTTTTGTTATAGCTGCCACGCATCCTTAGTTGTTTGCGCTTGGTGCCATGGCATGCCCTACAAATCGACGGTGTTTATCTCCGCTACTTTGCGCGACACTGTGCGCACTTGATTCGTGGAGCCCGTCATGACCGCCAGCGCCGACAAATTCACCCGCCAGACCCTGCTCGGCGTCCAGCCCCTGACCCCCAACCTGTTTTCCCTGCGCGTCACCCGCGATGCAGGCTTTCGCTTCCGTGCGGGGCAGTTCGCCCGGCTGGGCGTGAGCAAGGCAGATGGCAGCGTCGTCTGGCGCGCCTATTCCATGGTGAGCGCGCCCCATGACGAACATCTCGACTTCTTTTCCATCGTGGTGCCCGGTGGGGAGTTCACCAGTGAGCTGAGCCGCTTCGGCGAAGGCGACACCCTGCTGATCGACCGCCAGGCCTTCGGTTACCTGACCCTTGACCGCTTCGTTGGCGGTCGTGACCTGTGGCTGCTGGCCACTGGCACCGGCATCGCACCGTTCATGTCGATCCTGCAGGACTTCGAGGCCTGGGAGCGCTTCGACAACATCAAGCTGGTGTATTCGGTGCGCGAGGCGAAGGAGCTGGCGTATGTCGATGAAATCGCCGCGCTGGAACAGCGCGACTACCTGGCGGAGTACGCGGGCAAGCTGCAGTTCATTCCGGTGGTCACCCGAGAGCAGCATCCGGGTGCGTTGAATGCGCGGATCACCACGTTGATCGAGAACGGTGAACTGGAGAAGGCGGCGGGGTTGGCGCTTTCGCCGGAGCATTCACGGATCATGCTGTGTGGCAACCCGGAGATGATCGACGAGACGCGCAAGGTGCTCAAGGCGCGGGACTTGCAACTGAGCCTGAGCAAGCGGCCGGGGCAGGTGGCGGTGGAGAACTACTGGTAAGGAACAATGGCGCCTTTTGGATCGCCGTCACTGGGGCCGCTGCAAAGCGGCCCCAGTCGTTTTGTGCTTCAGGGCTGGCGATTCTGCGCCTTGAGCAGGTCGCGAATCTCGGTCAGCAGGGTTTCCTCGGCGCTGGGCACCGGCGGAGCGGTCGGTGCCACTGCCTCTTCGCGCTTGAGGCGGTTGATCACTTTCACACCCATGAAGATGGCGAAGGCGACGATGATGAAGTCGAGCACGGTCTGGATGAATTTGCCGTAGGCCAGCATTACGGCCGGCACATCGCCTTCGGCAGCCTTGAGCGTGATGGCCAGGTCGCTGAAGTCGACACCGCCGATCAGCAGGCCGATGGGGGGCATGATCACGTCACCGACGAAGGACGAAACGATCTTGCCGAACGCCGCGCCGATGATGATACCCACCGCCATGTCGACGACATTTCCCTTGACCGCGAAGGCCTTGAATTCACTGAGCATGCCCATGCTGTATTCCTTTGTTACGAATGGAGAGGTAAACGCAGTGTAAGCCACTAAAACGCTTCATGCGTGACGTTCGCAGCTACAGACTGTTTATAGAGCGAATAGTTTTGTCGCCCGCCGAGGGCTCCGGGGCACGTCCGTGTTCGGCTATCATGGCGGTTTTTTCCAGGAGACCCAGCCCATGGCCAAGGCCAAGCGTTTGTATGGCTGCACCGAGTGCGGCGCGACCTTCCCCAAGTGGGCCGGGCAGTGTGGCGAGTGCGGGGCCTGGAACACCCTGGTCGAGAGCATGATCGAAAGCGGCGGCGCCGCGGCACCGAGCGGGCGCACCGGCTGGACCGGGCAGCAGGCGCAGATCAAGACCCTGGCCGAAGTGAGCGTCGAGGAGATCCCGCGCTTCACCACCAGCAGCACCGAACTCGACCGTGTGCTGGGCGGCGGCCTGGTGGATGGATCGGTGGTGCTGATCGGGGGCGATCCGGGTATCGGCAAATCGACCATCCTCCTGCAGACCCTGTGCAACATCGCCGTGCAGATGCCGGCGCTGTATGTCACCGGCGAGGAGTCGCAGCAGCAGGTGGCCATGCGTTCCCGGCGCCTGGGCCTGCCCCAGGACCAGCTCAAGGTCATGACCGAAACCTGCATCGAGACCATCATCGCCACCGCGCGCCAGGAAAAGCCGCGGGTGATGGTGATCGACTCGATCCAGACCATCTTCACCGAACAACTGCAGTCGGCGCCGGGTGGCGTGGCCCAGGTGCGCGAGAGCACGGCATTGCTGGTGCGCTACGCCAAGCAGAGCGGCACGGCGATCTTCCTGGTCGGCCACGTCACCAAGGAGGGCTCGTTGGCCGGTCCACGGGTGCTCGAGCACATGGTCGACACCGTGCTGTATTTCGAGGGCGAGTCCGATGGCCGCCTGCGCCTGCTGCGCGCAGTGAAAAACCGCTTTGGCGCGGTCAACGAACTGGGCGTGTTCGGCATGACCGACCGCGGCCTCAAGGAAGTCTCCAATCCGTCGGCGATCTTCCTCAACCGCACCCAGGAAGAGGTGCCCGGCAGCGTGGTCATGGCTACCTGGGAGGGCACCCGGCCGATGTTGGTGGAAGTCCAGGCGCTGGTCGACGACAGCCACCTGGCCAACCCACGGCGGGTAACCCTGGGCCTGGACCAGAATCGCCTGGCCATGCTGCTGGCGGTGCTGCACCGGCACGGTGGCATCCCCACCCACGACCAGGACGTGTTCCTCAACGTCGTGGGGGGCGTGAAGGTGCTCGAGACTGCCTCCGACCTCGCGTTGCTGGCGGCGGTGATGTCCAGCCTGCGCAACCGGCCGTTGGCCCATGGCCTGCTGGTGTTCGGCGAGATCGGCCTGTCGGGCGAAGTGCGCCCGGTGCCCAGTGGCCAGGAGCGTCTGAAGGAGGCGGCCAAGCATGGCTTCAAGCGTGCCATCGTGCCCAAGGGCAACGCACCGAAAGAGGCTCCCGCCGGGTTGCAGGTGATTGCCGTGACCCGTCTGGAACAAGCGCTGGATGCACTATTCGAGTAGGTCATTTTCTTGTAAGTGATTCTCAATAACGAGTAGCATACCGCCACCTTGCGACCACCTCATGGAGCGCGTGTGGCGGAGTTAGACCTCAAGCGGCTGTTTCTCAAGCACGCGAAAAACCTTCAAGGCCTGCTCTCGCGCAAGGTGCGCGACCCACAGCTGGCCGCTGACCTTGTGCAGGACAGTTTCCTGCGCCTGGCCGAGCAGCAGCGTACCGAGACCATCGACAACGCCCAGGCGTACCTTTATCGCACCGCGCACAACCTGATGATCGATCACGTTCGTCAGCAGCAAAGGCGCAAGACCGACACGGTGCCCCACGAGGCTTTCGAGGCGCTCGTCGAGGATGGCCCCGGGCTCGAGGAGCAAGCCGTGCGCGAGCAGCACCTGCGTCGCCTGCAGACGATCCTTGGCGAGTTGCCCGAGCGCACCCGGGAAATCTTCCGCCTCAACCGCCTGGAAGGCATGACCCATGCCGAGGTTGCCCGGCAACTGGGGATCTCCGACAGCTCGGTGCAAAAGCATCTGGCCAAGGCCCTGGCCTATGTGATGCAGTGCCTGCAGGAAACCGAATGACCAACGGTTTACTGACAAATGCCGCTTCAGACGTCAGCCCAGACATAACCAGATCGCGAGAGAACCGTGTGAGCAGCCAGAACGAGCAAGCCATCCGCGAGCAGGCCGCCGAGTGGGTGGTGCTGGAAGGGGGCGGCCCCCTGAGCCCGGCGCAGCAGCTGGCGTTGGCGCAATGGTGCGGCAGCGATCCGCGCCATGCACGGGCCTATGCCTTCGCCCAGGCGACCTGGGCCGATCTCGGGCAGGTGGCGAGCCTGGCACCGACAACGCCGCACCGGGCGCCAGTAGCCCGGGCCGAGCGTCCGCGTGGCCGGCGTCGGCCGACGCGGCTGCGCTGGGCGGTGGCCAGCAGTGCGTTGCTGCTGTTGGCAATCCTGGGTGTCGAACAAGGCCCTCGATTACTGCTCGACTGGCGTGCCGACTACGCTGCGGCTGGCGAAGTGCGCCGCGTCAGCCTACCCGATGGCAGCCAGGTCGATCTGGACAGCGGCAGTGCCGTACAGCTCGACTTCGATGGTCGGCAGCGTCGGGTGCGCCTGCTGGCGGGGGAGGCGGTGTTCAGTGCGGCGCCGGTCAGCGCGGATGAGCCGCGGCCCTTCGTGGTCGAATATGCCGGTGCCACCAGCCAGGCACTGGGCACCCGATTCGTGGTGGGCAAGGCGGGTGATGGCGGCTGGGTGGGCATGCTCGAGCACAGTGTCGACGTGCGCCTGCAAACGGCGCCGACCCAGGGGGCCGCCCATCAACTCCTGCAGGAGGGGCAGGCAGTGCGCTACGACCAGGCCCAGGGTATCCGGCCATGGAGTGGCCACGATCTGCAGCGCGCCACCGACTGGCAGCGAGGTGTGCTGGTGTTCGAGCGCCAGCCTCTGGCCGAGGTGGTCGAGCGCCTGAACCGTTATCGCGATGGCCGCCTGATGGTGGTCGATGGCACGCTGGCGCAGCGGGAAGTGAGCGGGGTGTTCCGCCTCGACAACCTGGCCGTCGCCGCCGATACCCTTACCCGCGAGCTGAAGGCCAAGCGCCTGCAGTTACCGGGTTTGACCGTGATCTACTGAGTCTTTCGCAAAAACTTTCATCTGGTGTTACTGAGTTTTCCCGCGTTGCTCGTCTGACTGTTGAGATTGATTTTCATTACTAGAAAACGCCAACAGACGAGACGCGCAGTGAGCACGCAATCAACTCGACCCCTCCGGCCTCTGAGCCGCATCGCCCTTGCCGGCAGCCTGGCCCTGGGCACCTGCACCCTGCCGATGGGGATCGGCATGGTGCAGGCTGCTACCGCCGCCAGCAGCGCCAGGCACACCGTCATTCAGTTCGACATCCCTGCCCAGGCCCTCGACAGTGCCGTCCTGGCCTATGCCGAGCAGTCCGGGGTGCAGGTGTTCTTCGACAGCCGAACCCTGGCTGGCTTGCAAAGCGAAGGCCTGCACGGCGGCTACAGCGTCGAAGAGGGGTTGCACCGGTTACTGCGCGGCATGCCCGTACGCTATCGCTTCAGTGCTCCGGGCCAAGTAGGCCTGGAGCGCCTGGCGGAGGGTGGCCAGGTCATGGAACTGGGCGCCACCCATATTGACTCGATGCGTGACGGCGACTGGGTCTACCAGACGCCTCGCTCGGTCAGCGTGATCACCCGCGAGCAGATCGACAAACGCCCGCCGCGCCACGCTGCCGACCTGCTCGAGCAGACTGCCGGGGTGTACACAGCGGTCAACCAGCGCGACCCCGGGCTGTCGGTGAACATCCGCGGCGTGCAGGATTATGGCCGAGTCAACATGAACATCGATGGCATGCGCCAGAACTTCAGTGTCAACGGCCACCAGCAGCGCAACGGCACGATGTTCATCGACCCGGAGTTCATCCAGGGCGTGGAAATTGACAAGGGCACCTCTGCCGGCATGGGGGGCGCCGGGGTGATCGGTGGCATCGCCAGTTTCAATACCGTCGAGGCCCGTGACCTGCTGGGCGCCGGCAAGGAAGTAGGCGGTCGCCTGCGCGCCGGCCATGGAATCGGCGAGCTGGGCAATGGCACGTACTTCAACGGCAGTGCGCTGTTTGCTGCCGGCAACGAGATAGGCGACATCCTCGTCGGCTACAGCGAGCGGCACTTCGGCGACTACCGCAGCGGCACGCAGAATGCCGACAACCTGGGCACGCAGATCCGCGGCAAGCTGGAGAATCGCGAGGCCTGGAAGAGCTGGCTGCACGGTGAAGTCGGGGCGATGGACAGCATCACCCGCTCCCAACTGTTCAAGTTCGGCATCAACCTGCCTGAGCATCAGCGCCTGCAGTTCAGCTACTTCGAGACCGATGCCGACAGCAAGGATGCCTGGACCTACAACGACAGCAACAGTAACCGCTATTACTACCGGGTCACCGGGACCAATGACATCAATGCGAAGAACGCTGCAGTCGACTACAGCTTCTCGCCCGACAACGACCTGATCGATTTCAAGGCCAAGCTTTATTACGTAACCACCCGCCAGGACCGCTGGAACGCCGACAACATGTCCAGCGTGGGTACCGGCAACCGTGTCGAGGCCTATACCGACCGCTTCCAGACCGACACCTGGGGGCTGCAGGTGCAGAACACCTCGCGCTGGCACTTCGGGCAAGTCGACACCTTGAGTTTCAACTACGGCACCGAGCTGTTCCAGGACAGTTTCCGTCCCAGCACGGACCGTGTCGCCGCCCAGAACGAAGTGGAATCGCTGCCCTATGTGCAAGGTGCCAATCCCAAGGGTAAGCGGATCATGGCCAGCCTGTTCGGCAATCTCACCTACGAGCATGACGACTGGCTCAGCCTGGATGCTGGTTTGCGTTATGACCGCTACCGGCTGAGCGGCAAGACCGGCGTCACCACCTGGATGTACCCCGAGGGGGTCACCGAGGTCAGCCTTTCGCGCCAGCAGACCCACATGATCTTCGACGAGCAGACGGAGGAAGGCCGTTTCTCGCCAACCTTCGGTATTGCGGTCAAGCCAGGGCCGGACTGGTTGCAGGTCTACACCCGCTGGGGCCGTGGCTGGCGTCCGCCGGCGGTGACCGAGGTGTTCATGAGCGGCCGCCCGCATGCCGGCGGCAGTGCCGAGATGGTCTATCCCAACCCGTTTCTCAAGGCCGAGGAATCGCACAACTGGGAGTTGGGGCTGAACATTTTCAAGGAGTCGCTGCTGCGCGACGGCGATCGGTTCGGCGCCAAGGTCGCCTACTTCGACACGCGCATCGACAACTTCTCGTTTCTCGACACCAATGTCTCGTTGCCCGGCAGCAGCGTGGCGGGTATCGCGCTGGGTCGCTCGGCCTACCAGAACAACCTGGAGACCACGCGCTTTCGCGGCGTGGAATACAGCCTGGATTACGACGCCGGCGCCTACTACGGGCAGCTCAGCTACACCCACATGATCGGCAGCAACGAGTTCTGCTCCAACCAGTTCTACATGGGCGGCGCACAGCGGCTGGTCAGTGCCGGCACCGTCATGCGCCCGGTCCGTGTGGGCAGCCGCATCATCATGCTGCCGGTGCGGGTATCACGCGCCGAGGGTGCCGCAGACACCAACAACATCGTCAGCTGCGGCGACATCATGGGCAACGCTTCCTATATGCCTGCAGACCGCGGTGCGCTGACCTTGGGCATGCGCCTGCTCGATCGCTCCCTGGATGTAGGCATGCGTGTGCGCTACAGCGAAGGCAATGGCGAAAACCTCAAGAGCCATACCTACAACCAGATCGATCAGGCCCAGTGGCCCCAGTACACCGTCTATGACCTGTACGCAAGCTACTGGATGACTCCCAGCCTGAACCTGGCCCTTTCCCTGGAAAACGCCACCGATGAGGCCTACTTCGTGGCGATGGGCGACGGCAACAACCTGTCGCTGGCCCGTGGTCGCACCTTGAGCGGCATGCTCGAGTACCGCTTCTGATTCAACCGGGTTTGCCCATTCGGGCGACGCGAAGGCACGGAACACGCCTTCGTCATAACTGTGCAACAACGAGGAACTGTCATGACCCTTTCCGTTAACTACGACGCCGCTTTCGCCAGCTCCACCGTTGACGATTACCTGGCCTTCTGGAGCGCCGGCTTCGTCACCGCCGGCCACGGCTACAGCAACACCGGCGGCTTCAGCAACGGCACTTTCGACGGCGACCAATACGCCACCCACGGTCGCAACAGCTCGGATTACGCCTTCATTGCCGACAGCGACAGCGCCAACGGCCTGCACTACGTGTTCGACCCATCGAAGGCACCGGGCGACAACCTCAATCACTACCTGTGGGGTTCGCTCGACAACGTTTCCCTGGGCGAAGTGCTCGGCGGCGGCAGCGGCAGCGACTTCACCCTGGGCAACTACGTGGTCAGCTTCAACGGCCTTGACCTGGATGCCGCGCAGGGCGCAGGTCGTGCCGGCAACGAAGTGCAGAGCGTGATCTACGGCTTGATGCAGGGCAACACCTCGGCCCTGGAGGGCGTGCTCGACAACCTGCTGGCCGGTTTTGGCGTGTCCACCAACAGCACCTTCGCCGAGATCGGCGCGGCCCTGGCCGCAGGCCCCGCTCACGCGGCCTCCGCCGAAGCGGTCGGCGTGCAGGCGCTGCCTGAGGACCTGGCCCTGGCGGCCTGAGCGCAGGCATGAAAAAGCGAATGGAAGGTCACCCTGCCATTCGCTGATCTGATGCACTTACCCCGCAGCCCGTGTCTTTGCCGGGCCCAGGCTGCGGCGGTGCGAATTCTGTGGCGACGATGGCGCGAATGCAATCGCCTGTCGGCGCCTTCTACGAGGTTTCCAACAAATGCGAACTGCTCCCGCCGCGGCCAATGAAGTGCTGCGGGCGCTCAAGGCCTGCCGTGCCGGGCTTGGCAACGTCGCGTTGTTCACCGCGGTGATCAATGTGCTGATGCTGGCGCCGGCGCTGTACATGCTGCAGGTCTATGACCGGGTTTTGTCGTCGCGCAACGAGATGACCCTGTTGATGCTCAGCCTCATGGTGCTCGGGGTGTTCGCCTTCATGGGGCTGCTGGAGTGGCTGCGCAGCCAGGTGGTGATCCGCCTGGGCACGCGCATGGACATGGACCTCAACCCGCGGGTGTTCGAGGCGGCCTACGAGGCCAGCCTGGCCGGGCACAAAGGTGCGGCGGGGCAGATGCTCGCCGATCTGACCGCGCTGCGCCAGTTCGCCACCGGCCAGGCGTTGTTCGCCTTCTTCGATGCGCCGTGGTTCCCGGTGTACCTGTTGGTGATGTTCATGTTCAGCCCGTGGCTGGGCCTGATGGCGCTGGCGGGCGCGGTGTTGCTGACGGTGCTGGCGTGGGTCAACGAGCGCATGACCCAGGCGCCGTTTGCACAAGCCGGGCAACTGTCGCAGCAGGCGGGCCTGGAGGCCAGCGCCAACCTGCGCAATGCCGAAGTGATCGAGGCCATGGGCATGCTCGGCGCCGTGCGCCAGCGCTGGGCACGGTTGCATCATGGGTTTCTGGCCCGGCAGAACCTGGGCAGCGAGCGTACCGCGGCGGTCACCGCGCTGACCAAGACCGTGCGCCTGGCCTTGCAGTCGCTGGTGCTCGGGCTGGGCGCCTGGCTGGCCATCGAACAGTTGATCACCCCAGGGATGATGATCGCAGGCTCCATCCTCATGGCCCGCGTGCTGGCGCCGATCGACCAGTTGATCGGTGCCTGGCGTCAATGGAGCGGTGCGCGCCTGGCCTATCAGCGTCTGAGCGAGTTGCTGCAGGCCCAGCCGCCGCGGCCGGCGGGCATGCCGCTGCCGGCACCGCTGGGCAAACTCACCGTCGAGCAGGTGGGTGCGACGCAACCGGGCAGCAGTCGCCTGTGCCTGAACAACTTGGGTTTCGAACTGCCGGCGGGCGAGTCGCTGGGGATCATCGGCCCTTCGGGGTCGGGCAAGTCGACCCTGGCGCGGCTGCTGGTCGGCTCCGGCGCGCCGATCACTGGCAAGGTGCGCCTGGACGGCGCCGACCTGCGGACCTGGGACCGTGGCGCGCTGGGCCAGCATATCGGCTACCTGCCGCAGGATGTGCAGCTGTTCGCCGGCAGCATTGCCGACAACATCGCCCGCCTGGGCCTTGTCGACGCCCAGCAGGTGGTCGCTGCGGCGCAGCTGGCGGGCGTGCACGACATGATCCTCGCCTTGCCGGATGGCTATGACACGCTGCTGGGGGAGGGCGGCATGGGGCTTTCCGGTGGCCAGCGCCAGCGCATCGGCCTGGCACGCGCGCTGTACGGGCTGCCGGCGCTGATCGTGCTCGACGAACCCAACTCCAACCTCGATGAGGCCGGTGAGCGGGCGCTGGTCGAGGCCATTGCCAGGCTGCGCGAGTACAAGCGCACGCTGATCCTGATCACCCACAAGTCCTCGCTGCTGGCCGGTCTGGACAACCTGTTGATGCTCAAGGGCGGCCAGTTGCAGGCCTTCGGCCCCACCGCCAGGGTACTGCAGGACGCCCAACGGGCTGCTCGGCCCGCCCCCGTCGCCCCCTCCACCGCCCGCAACCCCATCGGCCTGAACGTCACGTTCGGCCAGCCAAGAGCCTGACTTCATGAGCGTACACGCCCTCTCCACGCAAAAGACCGAGGCAAGCCTGCTCAGCCTCGATGAACACCGGCCGGGCCGTGTCGGCCGCTGGCTGGTGATGGCAGGTTTCGGCGGATTTCTGCTGTGGGCCGCGCTGGCGCCCTTGGACAAGGGCGTGCCGGTCAGCGGCAGCGTGATGGTCGCCGGTAGCCGCCAGGCCGTGCAGCACCCCACGGGTGGGGTGATCGAGCAGTTGCTGGTGCGTGACGGTGACACGGTGAACGCCGGCCAGGTGTTGCTGCGCATGGACGCGACCCAGGCCCAGGCCCAGGTCGGCTCGTTGCGGGTGCAGTACGTCAACGCCCGCGCCGGGGAAGCGCGCCTGTTGGCCGAGCGCGATGGTCGGGCGACGCTTGCCTATCCCGAAGACCTGCAGGCCCAGGCGAACCTCCCCTGGGTGGCCACGGTGCTGGAAGGGCAGCGCCAGCTGCGTGGCAGCCGGGCCCAGGCGCTGGACATGGAGCTCGGCGGCCTGCGCGAGAGCATTGCCGGAGCCGAAGCCTCGCTGCAGGGGCTGCAGGGTTCGCTGGCCAGCAAGCAGGCCCAGCGCGATGCACTGGACGAGCAGTTGCGCGGCCTGCGCGAGCTGGCGCGGGACGGCTATATCGCCCGCAATCGCTTGCTCGACAGCGAGCGCCTGCTGGCCCAGGTCAATGGCTCGATCGCCGAGGACCTCGGCAACATCGGCCGCACCCGGCGCCAGGTGCTGGAGCTGAAGCTGCGCATCGGCCAACGCCAGCAGGAGTACCAGAACGAGGTGCGCCAGCAGCTCGCCGAGCTGCAGGCCAGCGCCGAGGACCTGGGCAACCGCCTGCGCAGCGCCGAATTCGAGCTGGCCCATGCCCAGGTGCGGGCCCCGGTGGCCGGTACGGTGGTCGGCCTCAGTGTGTTCACCAATGGCGGGGTCATCGCCCGCGGCCAGCAACTGATGGAGATCGTGCCGCGCGATGCGCCTTTGCTGGTCGATGCGCGGGCCTCGGTGGAGATGATCGATCGCCTGCGCCCCGGCTTGCCGGTGGAGCTGATGTTCGTGGCGTTCAACCAGAGCACCACGCCACGGGTGGACGGCGAGGTGACCCTGGTTTCGGCAGACCGCCTGGTGGACGAGAAGACCCATCAGCCCTACTACCAGGTACGTATTAAGGTCAGCGAGCAGGGCCTTGGGCAACTGGCGGGCCTGGATATTCGCCCTGGCATGCCAGTGGAGGCCTTCGTTCGTACCGGCGAACGCTCGATGCTCAATTACCTGTTCAAGCCTTTGGCTGACCGGGTACACGTTGCCCTGGCGGAGGAGTAAGGGTGATGCCGGTATCTTTGCGTTTCGCAGGCCTGTTGCTGCTGCTCACCAGTCTCTCGGCGCAGGCCCTGGACCTGGGCGATGCCTATGCCCTGGCCCTGCGCAACGACCCAACCTGGCAGGGTTCGATCGCCGAGCGTGAGGCCGGGCTCGAAAACCGGGCGATCGGCCGCGCTGGTCTGCTGCCGAGGCTGTCGTACCGCTACAACCGTGCCCGCAACGACTCGGAGGTAACCCAGCGCAGCCAGTTCGGCGATGTGACCACCCAACGCGATTACCGCAGCTACAGCTCGACCCTGACCCTCGAGCAGCCGCTGTTCGACTATGCCGCCTGGAGTGACTACCGCCGTGGCGTGGCCCAGGCCGCGCTGGCCGACGAACGCTACCGTGGTCGTGGCCAGGAACTGATGGTGCGGCTGTTCGGCGCCTACAGCGAAGCGCTGTTCGCCAATGAACAGATCGCCCTGGCCCAGGCCCAGCGGCGTACCTTTGCCGAACAACTGACGCTCAACGAACAACTGGTCAAAGGTGGCGAGGGTACCCGCACCGATGTGCTCGAGACCCAGGCCCGCTACGAGTTGGCCCAGGCCCAGGAGATCGAGGCAGGCGACAATCTCGATGCGGCGTTACGGGCGTTACAGGCGATCATCGGCGAGCCGGTAGAGGTCGATGACCTGGCGCCGATGACCGTAGATTTTCGCGTCCAGCCACTGACGCCCGCGCGTTTCGAGCCCTGGCGCGACCTGGCTGTTGCCCGCAACGCCGAGCTGGCCAGCCAGCGCCATGGGCTGGAGGTCGCCGAGCAGAACATCGAGCGTCAGCGGGCCGGTCATCTGCCCTCGTTGAGTGCCTATGCCAGCAAGGGTATATCCAGCTCCAGCTCCGAGAGCAGCTATAACCAGCGCTACGACACCGACAGCATCGGCGTGCAGTTGAACGTGCCGCTGTTCGCCGGTGGCGGCGTGTCCGCGTCGGTGCGCCAGGCCCGGGCCCAGCGGGATGCCGCGGGCTTCGAGCTGGATGCGCAACTGCGCGACACGGTCAACCAGTTGCGTCGACAGTTCAACCTGTGCGCCAGTGGCACGGCGAAGATCCGCGCCTACGACCTGGCGGTCAAGGCGGCCACAGCCTTGGTGCAGGCCACGCGCAAGAGTGTTCAAGGCGGTGAGCGGGTCAACCTCGATGTACTGGATGCCGAGCAACAGTTGTTCGGTGCCCGGCGCGACCTGGCCCAGGCACGGCATGAGTACCTGCGGGCCTGGTTGCAGCTGCGCTATCTGGCGGGGGTGCTGGAGGCCGGGGACCTGAATGTGTTGAATCGGTACTTCGTGGCGCACGGCTAGAGCGATTGTGGGAGCGGGCTTGCTTCCACGCATCTGCCCAGACAAAAAAGGGAGCCGACGATGCGCGTCGGCTCCCCTCGATGACCGTCCTGGTCAGCGATCAGTGTTCGGCAACCGCCTTGCGCCTGGGCGTCTCGTTGCCGTGCTCGTCCAGTTCCAGCACCGGTACCTCGTTGCCCTCGGCGTCGAACAGCTTGCCATCCTTGAAGTAGTCGCCATCACGCAGGGCCGAGATGTCGGAGTACTGGATGGTGCGCTCGTAGGCCGCGGCGAACACCGACTGGTTTTCCGAGTTGCCGGTGGTGAAGTGGTTGAACATCAGGTTCAGCAGGATTGCCATGATCGCCGCCGAGCTGATGCCGGAGTGGAAGATGGTTTCGAACCAGCTGGGGAAGCTGTGGTAGAAGTTCGGCGCCGCGATCGGGATCATGCCGAAGCCCAGCGAGGCGGCGACGATGATCAGGTTGACGTTGTTCTTGTAGCTGACTTTCGACAGGGTGCGGATGCCGCTGGCAGCCACGGTGCCAAACAGCACGATACCGGCGCCGCCGAGTACCGGGGTAGGCACTGCCGCAATCACCCGGCCCATGATCGGCAGCAGGCCGAGCACCACCAGGATCACGCCGCCGGTGGCCACCACATAGCGGCTCTTCACGCCGGTCACTGCCACCAGGCCCACGTTCTGGGCGAAGGCGCTCTGGGTGAACGAACCGAAGATCGGCGCCAGGATGCTCGATGCCATGTCGGCGCGCAGGCCGTTGCCCAGGCGCTTGGAGTCGACCTTGGTGTCGATGATCTCACCGACCGCAAGGATGTCCGCCGAGGTTTCCACCAGGGTCACCATGATCACGATGCACATCGACAGGATCGCGGCGATGTGGAAGGTCGGCATGCCAAAGTGGAACGGGGTGGGGAAGGCGAAGATCGGGCCTTCGGTGACCTTGCTGAAATCAGCCATGCCCAGCGACCAGGCGATCAATGTGCCGGCGACCATCGCCAGCAGGATCGACAGGCGCGAAATGCTCGCGCTGCCCAGCTTGCTCAGCAGCAGGACGATGGCGAAGGTCAGTGCCGCCAGGCCGATGTTGGCCATGCTGCCGAACTCTGGCGATGCGCTGTTGCCGCCCATCACCCAGCGGGCCGCGACGGGCATCAGGGTGAGGCCGATGGTGGTGATGACGATGCCGGTCACCAGGGGCGGGAAGAACTTGGTGATACGCGAGAACACCGGAGTAATCAGGAACCCGATCAACGAGGCTGCCATTACCGCGCCCAGCACCGCCGGCAGGCCACCGCCGCCCTGGCTGCCGAGAATCGCGCCCATGGTCGCCACGCCCGCGAACGATACGCCCTGGACCAATGGCAGCTGGCAGCCGAAGAACGGCAGCCCAAGGGTCTGCAGCAATGTCGCAAGGCCACCGGCGAACAACGAGGCAGCGATCAGCAGGCCGATCTCCGCCGGGGCCAGGCCGGCGGCCTGGCCAAGGATCAGGGGTACGGCGACGATCCCTCCATACATGGTCAGGACATGCTGCAGCCCGTAGGCCAGGTTGGCGCCGAGGCCGAGGTTTTCGTCCTCGGGGCGCGGGGCGGGAGACGTGCTGGGGGACGTGGTCATTGGAGCAGGCTCTCTGTTTATTGTTGTGTCGCTACTGTAGACAACTAGTGCAAATAATTGCCACTAAAATTGTATACAAAGTTTTGATTGTAGCGCCGTAACGGGTGCGTCCAAGGTGCCTTAAACCTGGATGCACATTACGTTCCAACGTGCGGGAGGCTGTTCCAGAGGGGTGTGTACAAAGAGGCTGGTAAAGGCAGGAAAGCTGTCTGGCTGGACAAGAAAGCTGTCACAGCCAGATCATTAGCAAGCTAAGAGATATCAATCTTCGATGAGTTCGCGCAGCTCACGCATCATTTCGGTGCTGTCTGCCAGGTTCAATTCCACAAGACGGTGCAGATGAGTCATCGAATCGACATCTATGAACAGGCAGATAAAACCCAGTCGGGCGGACTCGTCGTGGCGCAGTTCGACCTGCATCCTGACCTGGGTTTTCTTGTCGTTGAGGTGGATGATCGCGTCGAAGTCCTGGGTGGGGTCGGCATCCCAGGGGCTTGGGCGCTCTACCAGCAAGCCCTTAAGCGACAGGTCCAGCAGTTTCACCAGCCAGCGACGTTCGCCCTGGCGCAGTTCGGTAGGGGCATCGAAGGCGATGCGCTGGAAGCGGCGGCGTTCGTCGTGGGCGTTCATGGTGGTTTCTCCGGGTGACATCCTGACTATAGTGAGTTTGGTATGTGCATCAGGTACGGCAATCTGGCCGCAGAGGCTCTAGACCAAAGCAAGTGTGGCAATGCGTCTTGACTGGCCCTAGACTCGATGGGCGGTCTTTCCAATCCACCAGCTGGAAGTAAACCATGAACAACAATAATAGCCTGCTACGCCACATTCCGTGGCTGGCGCTGGCAGTCGTAGGGGCCTGCGCGCTGGGTGTGGTCGCCCTGCGTCGTGGTGAGGCGATCAATGCCTTGTGGATCGTCGTCGCGGCAGTGGCCATCTACCTGGTTGCCTACCGTTACTACAGCCTGTTCATCGCCACCAAGGTGATGCAGCTCGATCCTCGCCGGGCCACGCCCGCTGTACTCAACAACGATGGCCTGGACTACGTCCCGACCAACAAGCACATCCTCTTCGGCCACCACTTCGCCGCCATCGCCGGCGCGGGCCCGCTCGTGGGCCCGGTGCTCGCCGCGCAGATGGGCTACCTGCCCGGCACGCTGTGGCTGATCGCCGGCGTGGTGCTGGCCGGCGCGGTGCAGGATTTCATGGTCCTGTTCCTCTCCACCCGTCGCAACGGCCGCTCGCTGGGCGACATGGTCCGTGAGGAGATGGGCCGCATCCCCGGCACCATCGCCCTGTTCGGTTGTTTCCTGATCATGATCATCATCCTCGCGGTGCTGGCGCTGATCGTGGTCAAGGCTCTGGCCGAGAGCCCGTGGGGCATGTTCACGGTGATCGCGACCATCCCGATCGCGATGTTCATGGGCATCTACATGCGCTACATCCGTCCGGGCCGCATTGGTGAAATCTCCATCGTCGGCGTGGTCCTGCTGCTGCTGTCGATCTGGCTGGGGGGCCAGATCGCCGCGGATCCGGTGTGGGGCCCAGCGTTCACCTTCACTGGCGTGCAGATCACCTGGATGCTCGTGGGCTACGGTTTCGTCGCCGCGGTGCTGCCGGTGTGGCTGGTACTGGCGCCGCGCGACTACCTGTCGACCTTCCTCAAGATCGGCACGATCGTCGGCCTGGCCATCGGTATCCTGATCATCGCGCCCGAGCTGAAGATGCCGGCGCTCACCCAGTTCACCGACGGTACCGGCCCGGTCTGGAAGGGCACCCTGTTCCCGTTCCTGTTCATCACCATCGCCTGCGGCGCGGTGTCCGGCTTCCACGCGCTGATCTCCTCGGGGACCACGCCCAAGCTGCTGGACAACGAAACCAACGCCCGTTACATCGGCTACGGCGGCATGCTGATGGAGTCGTTCGTCGCCATCATGGCCATGGTTGCCGCCTCGGTGATCGAGCCTGGCGTGTACTTCGCCATGAACAGCCCGGCCGCAGTGGTCGGTGCCGACGTCGCCTCGGTGGCGCAGACCGTCAGCAGCTGGGGCTTCCTGATTACCCCCGAGCAACTGGAGGCGGTCGCCCGTGACATCGGTGAGCACACCATCCTGGCTCGTGCCGGTGGTGCGCCAACACTGGCGGTCGGTATCGCGCAAATCCTTCACCAGGTGCTGCCGGGTGAGAACACCATGGCGTTCTGGTACCACTTCGCCATTCTGTTCGAGGCACTGTTCATCCTCACCGCCGTGGACGCCGGTACCCGTGCCGGGCGCTTCATGCTACAGGACCTGCTGGGCAGCTTCGTCCCGGCGCTCAAGCGCACCGAGTCGTGGGGGGCCAACCTGCTCGCGACCGCCGGTTGCGTGGCGATGTGGGGCTACCTGCTGTACCAGGGCGTGATCGATCCGCTGGGGGGGATCAACACCTTGTGGCCGCTGTTCGGTATCTCCAACCAGATGCTGGCCGGTATCGCCCTGATGCTTGGCACCGTGGTACTGATCAAGATGAAGCGTCAACGCTACATCTGGGTCACCCTGGTACCTGCGGTATGGCTGCTGATCTGCACCACCGCCGCAGGCCTGATCAAGTTGTTCGACCCGAACCCGGCTGTGGGCTTCCTGGCCCTGGCCAAGAAGTACAGCACCGCGCTGGACGCCGGCCAGGTGCTGGCGCCTGCCAAGGACATCGGCCAGATGCAGCATGTGATCTTCAACGCCTACACCAACGCCGGCCTGACGATCCTGTTCCTGGTGGTGGTATTCAGCATCCTGTTCTTCGCCCTCAAGGTCGGTTATGCCGCCTGGGGCCGCAAGGAGCGCAGCGACAAGGAAACCCCGTTCCAGGCTTTGCCTGACGCTTGAGAGGAATGCCGCGATGTTCAACGACCTGGGTCGACTGGGCAAGTATCTGGGGCAGGCCGCCCGCCTGATGGTCGGCATGCCCGATTACGACAACTATGTCGAGCACATGCAGACCAAGCACCCGGACAAGCCGGTGATGAGCTACGAGGCGTTCTTCCGCGAGCGCCAGGAAGCGCGTTATGGTGGCAAGTCCGGGCCCAAGTGCTGTTGAACCCGCGACACGCATGAACCAGTGGGAGCCCGGGCAACCGGGCTCCCACTTTCATTTTCAGCTGCAGGAGACAACCGCGTGCAAACGCCGATTCCCGTTACCGTGCTGACCGGCTTTCTCGGCGCCGGCAAGACCACCCTGCTCAAACATATGCTCAAGGCCGAGCACGGCCTGAGGCTCGCCGTGATCGAGAACGAGTTCAGCGAGGCAGGCATCGACAGCCAACTGCTGGGCGATGAACCGGTGCAGGTGATGACCCTGGCCAACGGCTGTGTGTGCTGCAGCATCCATGGCGACCTGACCCGTGCCCTGTACCTGCTGCTCGAACGCCTGGACGCCGGCGAGATCGCCTTCGATCGCCTGGTGATCGAGTGCACGGGTCTCGCCGACCCTGCACCCGTGGCACAGACCTTCTTCATCGACGAAGAGCTGCGCGAGCGCTATATCCTCGATGGCATCATCACCCTGGTCGACACCGCCCACGCCGAACTGCACCTGACCCAGGCCATCGCCCAGGCCCAGGTCGGCTTTGCCGACCGCCTGCTGCTGAGCAAGACCGATCTGGTCGAGCCGCAGGTGGTCGACGCCCTGCGCGAGCGCCTGGCGCGCATCAATGGCCGGGCGGCGATCCGCGTGGTCGAGCATGGGCGTATCGACTTGGCCGAGCTGCTCGATGTGCGGGGGTTCAACCTCAACCCGGACCTGGGCATCAGCCCCGGGCCCAGCTTGCGCCCGGTCCTCAAACCCGCCACCCCGGATCGCATTTCGACGCTGGTGCTGCGCACCGAAACGCCGTTGGATATCGATCGGCTCAGCGACTTCATGAACGAGCTGCTGGAGCAGCACGGCAAGCAGCTGTTGCGCTACAAGGGCGTGTTGAATATCGCAGGTGAAGATCGCCGTTTGGTGTTCCAGGGAGTGCTCAAGCTGTACGGCTTCGACTGGGACGCCGAGTGGAAGGAAGGCGAGCCGCGGGAAAGTGTCATGGTGTTCATCGGCGATGAACTGCCGGAGGAAAAGATTCGGGCAGGGTTTGAGGCCTTGAGTTAAAGGGGGCAGAAGTATCTGATTTGCTCATGCCGCCTGCTGGCGGCATTTTTTTCAAGCAGTGCCTAATTTGGCTATTGATGCAATTTATCAAGAATATTCAGCCTGCAAGAAACGATGGCGTTCAGGGGCTGGCGCGAGTCGCCAACCAGGCGAGTGATGCCAATCCAACGCATAACATAACCAGCATAACGGCACTGGTGTCCAAGGTGCTGGATATCAAGTTCGCCAAAGCCGCCAGCAGTTGATGAACAAGAGCAATAAGTGCCATGGCGGGGGACGCAGCTCCCGTTGACTGCCTGCTAGCCAATGACAGGCTCACTGGGTATGCAATTCCCTGAGCTACAAGCATCAGGCAATAAGGAAGCCAGATCGCGTACGCCGCACCCTTCAACAGTGATGATGCAATAAGCATGATGAGTGCGCCAAATAACAGCAAGGCACTCGAATATCGAAGCATCCGTATTTCATTATCACCGGTTGCAAGGTTACAGGCCAGACGGGTGCCGAGCAGATAGGCAATGCTGATTGGCCATCCCAACAGACCATATTCCCACATCGACCAATTGAAAGACTGCTGAAGAAGCAAGGGCGCTGTACTGCTAAATACGACGATGATGGAGTACCCCAAGCCTCCAGCCAGCACAGGTAGAATGAAGCGCGGTTGCACAATGAGCTTATGGAGGCTGGTGCTCTCACCTGCTCGATACGGAAGCCCCCTGTGGTGAGCCGTTACATTCAGCCCCTTCACTGTGGCCATTAGTACGCAAGGTATCGCGACGACAAGCATGGCCACCCGCCAGTTCGTGAGTGTGGCAATCATAGCCCCGATAAACTGGGAGGCTCCGAGGGAGAGTACGAAGCAAAGTGAAAGGCTGCTGTAGGCTCGTGTCAGATCCTTGCCATCATACTGCTCGACCATTAACGCGCGAGCTGCAACTGATATACCGCCCGCCAACGCTCCCTGAAGCAGGCGTAGGACAAGGAATGCCCAGTCACCTGGTGATACTGCGAGCAGTAATGTGCAGCAGCCGTAGAGGAGTAGCGTCCAGGTCAGCATACGGCTTGAACCGAGAGTGGCTCCCAACCGACCCCACAGCATTACGCATGTCCCCATTCCCACAAGAAACAGGCTCAGGCTGAGTGCGGCGAATTCATCTGTTGCATTCAGGTCATCAGCAATAGTTGGGAGCATGGGTAGGTAGAAGGTTATACCTGACTGGCACAACAGTACGGCTAAGCAACTGAAGTAGAGAATTCGCCGTTTGTTCATGGCTGAGTGTTTAGTAAAGGGGCGACGACAGGGTTGCTGTTCAGATACTCAGCGACACCCCGGCAGAAACTCTCGACTTCACCAGGCTGCATGTCTGCTCTTAGCGTAACGCGCAGCGCTGCAGCATCCTTGGGTACGACAGGAAAGAAGACGGCTGAAGTGAGGAAGCCGTTGTTGGCCAGGAAGGTCGACGCAGCAATGGCGTATTCAGCCTCTCCAAGCGGTATTAGCCTGATGGGGGATGCTGATCCAGCATGAGGCGTAGGCAAAAGCTTGTCGAACAGTTCGACATTATTTTTCAACTGCTGCTGTAGCGTATTCAGCAAGGGGCTTGAGTGAAGTCGGACGGATGCCCGCCCTGCACCGATAGCAGCGGCATTGAGACTTTGGGACCAGTTGGTAGGACCTCCATATCTTTGTACCAGACGTTTCTGTCGTGTATTTGCCAACATGAGCAGACCGCCGCTTGCGGCGAATGCTTTCCCCAAGGACGCTACAATGATAATCCCTTCATCCAGCTCCTGTAGTTGACCCCTTACAAAGCCTTGCCCTGAAACACCTGCCGTAGAAAGGGCATGAGAGTCGTCCAAGTACAAGAACAGACCGTAGCGCTCCTTGAGATACAACAAGGCGTCCATGTGTGCTGTCCCGCCCATGCTGTAGTAGCCGTCTGTAATATAGGCGACCCTTCCATGTTGCCTGCAGATGCTCTCGAGTTGGTCCATATCATCATGGGGAAGCGTCTGGATCTCGGTCTCATCCGCACAGGCTGCTTTTACATGGTTCAGGGAGTAGTGGGCAAACTTGTCGAACACCATATGGGGCGATACACCATTCGTGAAAATGCCGGCGGCAACAAGAGGTAGTACTCCTGAGCTTGCTGCACTGCATGACAATGTGGCTAGAGACTCGCATCCAAATAAGTCGGACAGTTCAGCCTCATATTGGTCTAGTACTTGGAACTGGCAGCGGTTGCGCGAGTTGGCGATACGCAGGGTGCGCGAATTTTCCAGCTCCTCGATCGCCCCTTGGAGGATATCCGGATGGTAGTCCAGCCCAAGATAGGACGTCGTACAGAAGTGTTGAAGCGTCCTGCCGTGCTGGTCCTGAAGTAGATTCCTGGCAATGACCTGCACCTGTAAGCCGGAAAGATGCTTGGCATACGATGTCTGCCAATCCGTCTCGGACCGCTGAATCATGCTCCTGTAATTGGTGTATCGATTTCGAGCGACTGCCATGTCAAACACTTCCCGTAATGGTTTGGAGCAAGCAGTGTGCATTGGAGGGAAACTTAGGTATGTCCGAAGTCGGGTGTTTTGGTCGAGGTAGTTTTCCGAGGAGAATGTCAGAGATACCTTGGTGTATCGCGGAGGGTTAAACACTTACGTTCAAGGTTTGTAGGCGCAGACCTTCTTCATCGACGAAGAGCTGCGCGAGCGCTAGATCCTCGATGGCATATCAGCTTGGTCGACGCCGCCCGTGCCGAGCTGCACCTGAACCCTGGGCATTGTCCAAGTCCAGGTCGACTTCGCCGACCGCCTGCTGCTAAGCAAGACCGATCTAGTCGAGCCGGCTCGACTGGGACACCTAGTGGAAGGAAGGTGAGCTGCGGGAAAGCGTGATGGTGTTCAATGCCGATGAGCGGCCGGAGGAAAGGATTCGGGCTGGTTTCGAAGCTTTGAGCCACGCCTGATTGAGATACAGCCGACTGTTCGATGCCGCCGTAAGGCGGCATTTTTTTGGCCTCGTTTCAGCGATCAGGCCAGTCGAGGTGGCCGCTTGCAGGAGGTACTTTTTTTGGTACACTTGGCCGCGTCGGATCTAAAACTAAATGTGCAGTTCTTCCGTAGTGCGTTGGGTAATGAGCCCGTGAGGGAGTGGCTAAAGAGCTTGGCACGTGAAGAACGCTATCTGATTGGCATGGAAGTCAAGACCGTTCAGTTGGGATGGCCACTTGGCATGCCCTTGGTCAGAAAGCTGGAGCACGGGCTTTGGGAAATCCGTATCGACATGGGGCATGTCGTTGCCCGTGTACTGTTCACGATCATGGATGGCGTGATGTTCATGCTCCATGGATTCATCAAGAAAAGCCAGAAAACGCCTTCAGCCGATCTGGCTCTGGCCAGGCAACGCAAGGCCAGCTTACGGAGGTCAACTACATGAACCCGCATATCGGTTCGAACTTCGATGATTTTCTCGCCGAAGAGGGCATCCTCGAAGAGGTCACGGCGGCTGCGCTGAAACGGGTGATCGCCTGGCAACTGACGCAGGCGATGAAGCAGCAAAAGATCAGCAAGAAGGCCTTGGCCGAGCGTATGCACACCAGCCGGGCGGCGGTCGATCGAGCCTTGGATCAGACTGACGCTGGCATGACCTTGGCAACACTGGCCAGCGCAGCCAGGGCCTTGGGGCAGCGCGTGGAAATACGTCTCGTACCGGATGTCGCACCAGCCCGATGAAGCACAAACATGAAAAAGCCCGGCACAAGGCCGGGCTTCTTCATTTCAGGCGTCTGCCAATCAGTTGCCGTACACCGGCAGCTTCTTGCAGATGGCCTTGACCTTTTCACGCACGGCGTCGATCACCGCTTCGTTGTTCAGATCGGCCAGGATGTCGCAGATCCAGCCGGCCAGTTCGCGGCACTCGGCTTCCTTGAAGCCACGGGTGGTGACGGCTGGGGTGCCGAAACGCAGGCCCGAAGTGACGAACGGCGAACGTGGGTCGTTCGGCACCGAGTTCTTGTTGACGGTGATGAAGGCCTTGCCCAGGGCGGCGTCGGCGTCCTTACCGGAGATTTCCTGCTTGATCAGCGACAGCAGGAACAGGTGGTTCTCGGTGCCGCCGGAGACGACGTCGAAGCCACGCTCGATGAACACGCTGGCCATGGCCTGGGCGTTTTTCACGACTTGTTGCTGGTAGGCCTTGAACTCAGGCTGCAGGGCTTCCTTGAAGCAGATCGCCTTGGCAGCGATGACGTGCTCCAGCGGGCCGCCCTGGGCGCCTGGGAAGACGGCGGAGTTCAGCTTCTTCTCGATGTCGGCGTTGGCGCGGGCCAGGATCAGGCCGCCACGTGGACCGCGCAGGGTCTTGTGGGTGGTGGTGGTGACCACATCGGCGAACGGCACAGGGTTCGGGTACACGCCAGCGGCGACCAGGCCGGCGACGTGGGCCATGTCGACGAACAGGTAGGCACCGACCTTGTCGGCGATTTCGCGGAAGCGTGGGAAATCCAGCACTTGCGAGTAGGCGGAGAAGCCGGCAACGATCATCTTCGGCTTGTGCTCGACAGCCAGGCGCTCGACTTCGTCGTAGTCGATCAGGCCGTTGGCGTCGATGCCGTACTGGATGGCGTTGTACAGCTTGCCCGAGGAGGAAACGCTGGCACCGTGGGTCAGGTGGCCGCCGTGGGCCAGGCTCATGCCCAGGATGGTGTCACCGGCCGACAGCAGGGCCAGGTAGACAGCGGCGTTGGCCTGGGAACCGGCGTGCGGCTGGACGTTGGCGTAGTCGGCGCCGAACAGCTCCTTGGCGCGGTCGATGGCCAGCTGCTCGACGACGTCGACGTACTCGCAACCACCGTAGTAGCGCTTGCCTGGGTAGCCTTCGGCGTACTTGTTGGTCAGAACCGAACCCTGGGCCTCCATGACCGCCGGGCTGGTGTAGTTTTCCGAAGCGATCAGCTCGATATGCTCTTCCTGGCGCAGGGCTTCTTGCTGCATGGCTTCGAAGAGCTCGGCGTCGTACTTGGCAATGGTCAAATCACGGCTGAACATGGCGGTCCTCAAGGATCGGGCAGAATTGGGGGAGCATTCTAACCGATTGATTCGCCGCTGGCATATGAAGTGGCATCAAGTCGCGGACCAATGGGCTTCATGTTGCAGGCCGCGTGGCGACTGGGCTGGAGTTGACTTCTAGGTCCGGTTTTTTCCAGGCTCTTAAGAGGTCTGCGTGGGGGCGAAGGGTCCGCGCAGCGACTACTGGAACATGAACAACGTCTCGTTGCTGAACTGTGCCTCGAACTGGTTGGCCGGCATCGGCCGGCCGAACAGATAGCCCTGCACCTCGTCGCAACCGTGCTCGCGCAGAAACTCCAGCTGCTCGTGGGTCTCAACCCCTTCGGCGATTACCGCAAGATTGAGGCTGTGGGCCATGGCAATGATCGCTCGGGCGATCTGCGCGTCCTGCTCGCCTTCGGGCAGGCCATCGACGAAGGTACGGTCGATCTTCAGTACGTCGATGGGGAACTGCTTGAGGTAGTTGAGCGACGAGTAGCCGGTGCCGAAGTCGTCGACCGCGATGCTCAGGCCCAGGTTCTTCAGGCTGTCGAGGATCTGCATGGCCTCGTTGACCTCGCGCATCAGGATGCTTTCGGTCAGTTCCAGCTCCAGGCACGCCGGCGGCAGCCCGGTTTCATCGAGGATGGTGGCGATGCGCGTGCCCAGCTGGCCGTCGGAGAACTGCCGGGCGGAAATGTTCACCGACACCTTGGGTACCCGCACTTTCTGCTGGTGCCAGGCCTTGAGCTGGCGGGAGGCCTCGCGCAGCACCCAGTCACCGACGTCGACCACCAGGCCCAGTTCCTCGATCACCGGGATGAAGTCGCCCGGCGGCACCAGACCGCGGGTTGGGTGACGCCAGCGCAGCAGCGCCTCGGCACCGGTCAGGCGTTTGCCGTCGCCGCTGAACTGCGGCTGATAATAGAGGATGAACTCGTTCTGCTCCAGGGCATGGCGCAGGTCGCTCTCCAGCTCCAGGCGCTCCAGGGCGCTGGCGTTCATGTCCGCCTGGTAGAACTGGAAGTTGTTCTTGCCGCGCTCCTTGGCGTGGTACATGGCCGTGTCGGCGTTCTTCATCAGCTGGCTGAGCTCGCTGCCATCCTGGGGGCTCAGGGCGATGCCGATACTGGCGGTGACGAAGAATTCGCGGTTTTCCAGGACGAACGGAGTGACCAGCCCGTCGAGGATGTGCTCGGCGACATGGATGGCGCGGTTGAGCGCCTGCTCGCGGCTGGCCTTGGGCTGCAGCAGCAGGGTGAATTCGTCGCCGCCCATGCGCGCCACGGTGTCGTCGTCGTCGACGCAGGCCAGCAGGCGCTCGGCCATGTCCTTGAGCATGCGATCGCCCGCCGCATGGCCAAGGGAGTCGTTGATCGGCTTGAAGCGGTCGAGGTCGAGGAACATCAGCACTACCCAGGCCTTCTGCCGCTCGGCCTGTTGCAGGGCCGTGTACAGGCGGTCCTGGAACAACGTGCGGTTGGGCAGGTGGGTGAGGGCGTCGTAGTAGGCCAGGCGGTGGATGCGCTGCTCGCTGGCCTTGCGTTCGCTGATGTCGGTGAAGAAGCACACATAGCTGGCCAGGTCGCCTTCATCGTCGAGCACCGCAGTGATGCCTACCCACGCCGGATAGTGCTCGCCGTTGCGCCGCTTCAGCCAGACCTCGCCTTCCCAGCTGCCGCGCTGGCTCAGTTGCTTGAGCACGTAGCCTTGCTGGGCGTTCTGTTGCTGCTCGACGGTGAGCATGCCGGGGAGCTGGTCGAGCACCTCGGCCACGGCATAGCCGCTGACGCGGGTGAACGCTTCGTTAGCCTGGACGATATAGCCGGCCGGGTCGGTGATGAGGATCGCCGAAGTGGAGTGCTCGAACACGGTCGCGGCCATGCGCAGGTCTTTTTCGGCCCGGCGTTGCTGGCTGATGTCGCGGCCCACGCCGAGCACCCCCTCGAAGCGCTCGTGTTCGTCCCACACCAGCACCAGGCGCAGCTCGATGGGGATCTTGCGGCCGTCGGCGCGCAGACAGTCGAACAGGAACAACTGCGTGGGCAGGGTGCTGCGTAACTGGGCCAATTGCGTGCTGTCGTCCAGCACCTGGCTGACGCGCTCGAGCAGGTTGTAGACACCGCTGAGCTGGGCCGGGTTGGCAATGATCGACTGCCAGCCGTTGGCGAAGATCCAGTCGGCCTGGTAGCCAAGCACCGCCTGCACCGAAGGGCTGACATAGTTGAGCTGCAACTGGCTGTCGGTGGAGAAGATCACGTCGCTGATGCTCTCGGCGAGCATGCGGTAGCGCTGTTCGCTGTCGCGCAGGGACTCGCTGGCCTCGATCTGCACGGTGACATCCTTGCCCACGCCGATGATGCGCGTGACCAGGCCTTCACTGTCGCGGGTCAGCACCTGCTCGCGGATGTCGTAGCAACGCCAGCCGCCATCGCGGTGGCGGAAGCGCAGCTGGCAGTGCAGTGACTGGCCGTAGCCGGTGTCACGCTGCTGCTGGCGCAGGTCGCGGTAGTGCTCGGCGTCGCCGGGATGCAGGAGCATCTCCCAGAAGCGGTCGCCCATCTGCGCCAGTTCCGCGCGGTCGTAACCCAGGGTCTGGCCAAGGTGGCGGTTGCTGAAGATCATCCGCTGGCTGTCAACGTCCTGCACGTAGAGTTGGTCGGGCACGGTGCGTACCACGTCCGACCAGAAGCCCTCGCGTTCGAGCAGCGACAGCTCCACCTGCTTGCGGCTGGTGATGTCGCTGATGCTCAGGATCACTGCCTGGTAGTCGCGACGCTGCTGTGGCAGGCGGGCCATCAGCCACAAGTGCAGTTCGCCGCCCAGAGGGGCCGGCAGGCGCACCTCCAGCTCGAGCTGCGGGCGCTCTTCGATCAACGCGTCGATCAACTGCATGCCGACACTGTCGCGGCCGTCGCCACTGCCATCGATCAGGCGCTGCCAGGCGCCTTCGTGGCAGTCGACGTTGAGCAGTTGGCGGGCCACCTGGTTGATCTCGGTGATCTTCAGCTCCGTGAGCAGCGAGCGGCGCAGCTTGGTGTCCAGGGCCAGGCTCTGCTTGAGCGCGGCGCGGTTGCGCAGGTGGTAGCGGTCGAGTTGCCCCGGCAGGCTCGAAAGATCGAGCACGCACAGGGCCACGCCGGTGCCCTCGAAAATTTCCTGGTAACGCCGGCGGTCTTCCTGCAAGGCGCGTTGGCGGCGGCGCATGTTGATCAGCGCCAGCACCGGCAGCAGTGCGCAGAACAGCACCAGCACGCATTTGCCGAGCAGCGCCGGCAGCAGCCTGTCGCGGGCCAGGCCGGCATCGAACAGGCCACGCAGTTGCCAGGTGCTGTTGTCGATGAAGGCAAGCATCACGCTTTGCAGAGGCTCTTCGCTGGTCTGCCGGTCCCCATGGCGCTCGATGACCGCGCCGCTGCGGCTGTTTTCCAGCAGCCACAAAGGATGGGTGGGGCCGTCAAGATGACGGGTCAGCTCCTGGTAGTAGTCGGGGCTCAGGCGCAGCAACCAGTAGCCGCGGTCTTGCTCGGTCGGCTGGCGCAGCAGCAGGTAGACCCGCTGATTGTCGGCATCGTTGCCATAGAAAAATGCACGGCCCTGGTTCAGTTGCAGCAGGTCGTCAATCAGCTGACGGTCGGGTGAGCCAGCGAGGGTGTCACTGCGCACCTGCCCGGTGGCGTCAAGCCAGGCCAGGTCGCGCAGGGCCGGCAGGCGGGCCTGCAAGGTGGCGAGCAGGCTTGGCAGGGCGGCAGGCGCCGGAGGATTGACGTAGGGCTGGACCAGGTTCAACGATTGCTGGGCCTTCAGCGCCATGTTCAGGCTCAGGTGGTCGGCCAGTTCGGCGCTGGTGGCCAGGCTTTGCTGGCGCAGGTCGTCCTGGGTATGGCGGAACTGGGCGAACAGTTGCCATAGCAGCAGACCCAGCAGAACCAGGGCGAGCAGGGCCAAAGCCCCCTTGAGCGAGCCACGCAGGTGTGTGCCGGCCGTGGAATCGGCAGGACGCAGGGATGACGGTTGCGTGAGATTGGTCAAGCGTTGGGTCCTGCGATTGGGCTGACGATGGCAGGGGTTGCGTTCTCGCGGCATGCACGGCCCGTGCCGTGGTTGCTGGGCGCACTATAAGACGCATGCGGGAAGCCGACTAGCATGCCTTCAAATATGGCAAAGTGCCAGTCCGCATGTCCGATGCCGGGCGGCAGTTGGTCATGCCGGTTCGGCAAGTCCCTGCAACCTGTGCGAGAATGCCGCCCGCTTCATAGTCAACGCATCGGAGATGTACGGTTTTGGTTACCCACTATTCCACCAATGGCCTCGATTCCGCCTGCGGGCGTAGCAGTGAGACGCTGGTCAGCACTGCCGTGGCCGAGGACGTATCCTGCAAGACCTGCCAGCGCTCGCTGGCCAAGCCGGATGCGGCTGCCGCCAGTGCCAACAAGACGCCGTCGCTGGCCGAGTTGCGCAAATCGGCCAAGGCTGCCGCCGAGCCGGTCGCACAGGTTGCCGCTCAACCCACTGCCAAGCCCACTGCCGCGCCTGCCAAGGCCGTGAGCAAGCCGGCTGGCAAACCTGCCCGCAGTGGCGGCTTCAGCGTCAAGTCCGCCTGGGCCGCGCGCCTGGCCGAGCAGTCGGACCGTTGCCGCCTGCCACGTGGCAAGGCCAGGCAGTCGCACGTCTGAGCCCGCGCCAAGCCCGCCCCACCCGTGCCGGCGTGGGCGCGGGCTTGCCCCGCGAAGGCCGCCGAGCGGTCCCGCCATCTACCTCATCTGTGCAACGCCGCGACTTGGCGTAGAATGGCCCACTTTGTTCAATGACCCCGTAATCACATCCCCTGGCCAATGCCGGGGCGCGTGTCTTTACCTATCTGATAGAGGGCTTGGTTTTGGCTCAATACGTCTACACCATGCATCGGCTGAGCAAGGTCGTGCCGCCGAAGCGGGAAATTCTCAAGAACATTTCCCTGTCGTTCTTCCCGGGCGCCAAGATCGGCGTGCTGGGCCTGAACGGCGCGGGTAAATCGACCCTGCTGCGGATCATGGCGGGCGTCGACAAGGAATTCGACGGCGAAGCCCGTCCGATGCCCGACATCAACGTCGGCTACCTGCCCCAGGAGCCGCAGCTGGACCCGAGCAAGACCGTGCGTGAAGTGGTCGAGGAAGCGGTCAGCGTGATCAAGGACGCCCAGGCTCGCCTGGACGAGGTCTACGCCGCCTACGCCGACCCGGATGCCGACTTCGACAAGCTGGCCGCCGAACAGGCCAAGCTCGAGGCCATCCTGCAGGCCGCCGACGGCCACAACCTCGAGCGCCAGCTGGACGTCGCCGCCGATGCCCTGCGCCTGCCGGCCTGGGAGGCGAAGATCGAGCACCTGTCCGGTGGCGAGAAGCGCCGCGTGGCCCTGTGCCGCCTGCTGCTGTCGGCCCCCGACATGCTGCTGCTGGACGAACCGACCAACCACCTGGATGCTGACTCGGTAGCCTGGCTGGAGCGCTTCCTGCACGACTTCCCCGGCACCGTGGTGGCGATCACCCACGACCGTTACTTCCTCGACAACGTCGCCGGCTGGATCCTCGAGCTGGACCGCGGCGCCGGCATCCCGTACGAAGGCAACTATTCGGGCTGGCTGGAAGCCAAGTCGGACCGTCTGGCGCAGGAATCCAAGCAGCAGAGCGCCCACGAGAAGGCCATGAAAGAGGAACTGGAGTGGGTGCGCAAAGGCGCCAAGGCCCGCCAGTCCAAGTCAAAGGCCCGTCTGCAGCGCTTCGAAGAGATGCAGTCGCAGGAATTCCAGAAGCGCAGCGAGACCAACGAGATCTACATCCCGGCAGGTCCGCGCCTGGGCGACAAGGTCATCGAGTTCAAGAACGTCACCAAGGGCTACGGTGATCGCGTGCTGATCGACAACCTGTCGTTCGCCATGCCCAAGGGCGCCATCGTTGGCGTGATCGGTGGTAACGGTGCCGGTAAATCGACCCTGTTCCGCATGCTGATGGGCAAGGAGCAGCCGGACTCGGGCAGCATCGAGATCGGTGAAACCGTGCAGCTGGCCTGCGTCGACCAGAGCCGCGAGGACCTGGACGGCAGCAAGACCGTGTTCCAGCAGATCTCCGACGGCTCCGACCAGATCCGCATCGGCAGCTACGAGATCCCGTCGCGCACCTACGTCGGCCGCTTCAACTTCAAGGGCGGCGACCAGCAGAAGTTCGTCAAGGACCTCTCCGGTGGTGAGCGTGGCCGCCTGCACCTGGCCCTGACCCTGAAGGAGGGCGGTAACGTCCTGCTGCTCGACGAACCGTCCAACGACCTCGACGTCGAAACCCTGCGTTCGCTGGAGGAAGCCCTGCTGGACTTCCCGGGCGCCGCCATCGTGATTTCCCACGACCGTTGGTTCCTGGACCGTGTGGCCACTCACATCCTGGCGTACGAAGATGACTCCAGCGTGGTGTTCTTCGAAGGCAACTACACCGAGTACGAAGCCGATCGCAAGAAGCGCCTGGGCGATGCTGCTGCCCAGCCGCACCGCGTGCGTCACAAGAAACTGGCCCAGTAAGCCGGTTTTCGCTGCACAACGATGGGGCCCTCAGGGGCCCCATTTTTGTGCCCGGCGTACAGACACTGGGATGGCTGGCGTGGGAGCGGGCTTGCCCCGCGGTTGCTGCGTTACAGGAAAGCAGGGAGCAAGTGCGCGTTCACGAGTACAGCGGAAAACTTGTATACAGTTATAGAAAACGCACCAATTAATTTCATAAAAACGACATTGCGCCCTGTTCCAGTGCGATTGGTTCTTGGTACATTCCCGAAAAAACCAAAAACAATCCCTCTCTTGGTGAGATGTCTACCATGATCGAATCTGTCGACGATTTCCTGGCCCGACTGCAACAACGCGACCCGGCCCAGCCCGAATTCCACCAGGCCGTGGAGGAGGTGCTGCGCAGCCTGTGGCCTTTCCTAGAAGCCAACCCTCACTACCTGCAGGCAGGCATTCTCGAACGCATGGTCGAACCCGAGCGCGCCGTGCTGTTCCGTGTGTCGTGGGTCGACGACCAGGGCAAGGTCCAGGTCAACCGCGGCTACCGTATCCAGATGAGCAGCGCCATCGGCCCGTACAAGGGCGGCCTGCGCTTCCACCCGTCGGTCAACCTGGGCGTGCTCAAGTTCCTGGCCTTCGAGCAGGTGTTCAAGAACTCGCTGACCTCGCTGCCCATGGGCGGCGGCAAAGGCGGCTCGGACTTCGACCCGAAGGGCAAGAGCGACGCCGAAGTGATGCGCTTCTGCCAGGCGTTCATGAGCGAGCTGTACCGCCACATTGGCGCCGACCTGGATGTGCCAGCGGGTGACATCGGCGTCGGTGCCCGCGAGATCGGCTTCCTGTTCGGCCAGTACAAGCGCCTGGCCAACCAGTTCACTTCGGTGCTGACCGGCAAGGGCATGACCTATGGCGGCAGCCTGATCCGCCCGGAGGCCACCGGCTACGGCTGCGTGTACTTCGCCGAAGAGATGCTCAAGCGCCGCGACCAGCGCATCGACGGTCGTCGCGTGGCGATCTCAGGTTCCGGTAACGTCGCCCAGTACGCAGCGCGCAAGGTCATGGACCTGGGCGGCAAGGTGATCTCGCTGTCCGATTCCGAAGGCACGCTGTACGCCGAAGCCGGCCTGACCGACGCCCAGTGGGAGGCCGTGATGGAGCTGAAGAACGTCAAGCGCGGCCGCATCAGCGAGCTGGCCGAGCAGTTCGGCCTGGAGTTCCGCAAAGGCCAGACACCCTGGAGCCTGGCATGCGATATCGCCCTGCCGTGCGCGACGCAGAACGAACTGGGCGCCGAAGACGCCCGTACCCTGTTGCGCAATGGCTGCATCTGCGTAGCCGAAGGGGCCAACATGCCGACCACCCTGGAGGCTGTGGATATCTTCATCGAGGCCGGCATTCTCTACGCGCCGGGCAAGGCGTCCAATGCCGGCGGCGTGGCCGTGTCTGGCCTGGAGATGTCGCAGAACGCCATGCGCCTGCTGTGGACGGCCGGGGAGGTGGACAGCAAGCTGCACCACATCATGCAGTCGATTCACCATGCCTGCGTGCACTATGGCGAAGAGGCCGATGGCAGCATCAACTACGTCAAGGGCGCCAACATCGCCGGCTTCGTCAAGGTAGCTGACGCGATGCTGGCCCAGGGCGTGGTCTGATTCGATAACTTGGGGCCGCTTCGCGCCGAAAGGGGCGCGAAGCGGCTGCGGTGATTTCAGCACTCACCCAGAATGGCCAGCACCTCGATCATCTGGTCCCCCGCCGGCCGTCGCCACAACACTTCATCTCCAGGCCCGGCCCCCAGAAGCGCCCGCCCCAGCGGCGAGCCCCAGTTGACCAACCCCTGGGCGGCATCGGCCTGATCCTCGCCCACCAGTTGCACCTGATGCTCCTGGTCATGCTCATCGACGAACCGCACCAGGCTGCCGATCTGCACTTTCTCTGTGGACGTTGCAGCAGGTACCACCTGCGCGCTCTGTACCCGGGCGGTGAAATAGCGCAGGTCACGCTCGGTATCGGCCAGCCGCTGCTTGTCGGTATCGCCCTCGGCCTGCAGCTCGGCGTGCAATGCATTGAGCGCGGCCACTCGCTGCTGCAACTGTGCCAGGCCGTTGGCGGTGACGTAGTTGGGCTGATCGCTGACCAGGCGCTCGACCGGCTGGCTGGCCTGGGCGGCGGCCTGGTCTTCATTGACGAATGCTCGGCTCATGGTTGGCCTCCTTGTGCTGGAGACCATGGTGGCAGGCTGCGGGTTTCAATAGTTGTCCGTTTGCGACGTCAATTGCGGCGATAGGCGCGTGCGGCGCCTTGATCCTTCTCTTGCTGCCAGTCGCGGTCACGCTCGTCCCAATAGCGTTCGCGATACTCGCGCAGGTCTTCGTTGGACTGCATGGCGTGGCACTGGCGAAAGCCGTCGTCCCAGCCGCTTTCGTACTGGCGGTTGTGCAGGTAGCGCGGGACATCCTTGCGAAAGTCCCCGGCCATCATCCCGGCGGCCTGGCGACCGCTGCTGCAACCGTCCTGAAAGCCGTCGGCGTAGGCGGGCGGGTAGCCCTGGTTGACCATCTGTTCATGGGGGGGTTCGCAACCCGCCAGCAGCAAGAAGCACAAGCCTAACCAGTACCGCGACATGACCACAGGACCCTCGGATTGATACCGCAAAGTCTAGGTCGGGAATTGTTGGCACGATGTCAAAACGCTGTCGAAGGATTGCACCGGGACTGGGACCGCAAAGCGGCCCAGGTGCTCAGTACTGATACCACTTCAACTCCAGCATCACCTCGTTCTGCGCCGTGGCCAGGTGGCTGAACTGTCGCGAGGCACTCAACCGCAAGCCCAGGTCGCGGCTGATCTCCCACTGCTGGTTCAGGCTCACGCTGCGCCGCACTTCGCCGTTGGTGAAATAATCACCCTTTGCCTCAAGCGTCAGGTTGCCCAGCGGGTTACGCCACAACAGCCCGCCGTTGAACCCGGCGGCGGGCGAGATGAATTCGGCGAAGTCGTTGTGATGCTCGACCCGCACCGTGCCCAGGGCAAAGCCCAGCAAGTCGTCACCCAGTTGCCAGGTGCCGCCGGCGCCGCCGTTGACATGGCTGACCAGCACCTCGTCGTCATGCTTGCCCGGCATGCGTTCCAGGCCACCGGCGACCTGCCACGACCAGGGCTTGAGCAGTTCGTTGCGCGGTGTCAGCGAGCGGATGGTGGCCAGGTCCAGGCGTTGTACCTGCCAGTCGTTGCCCTCGTATTGGCGCAGCTTGAGTTGCAGGATCTCGATCTGCGCGCCGAGGGGGAAACTGTCCATGTTGTCGTTGAGGTCGTGGTACGCCATGCGCAGGCCATACTCGGCGTAGGCGCGGTCCTCGCGGGTACCCACCCCCAGTTGCCAGGTGCGCGACTGGTGGCCGTCCTCCGGCAGGCCGGGCCGCTCGATCTGCAATGGCGGCGGCGGGTTGCGGTTGATCGCCCTGAGCAGTTCATAGCTGCGGCCGGCCTGGGCCGGATCACGTTCCTGGCCATTGGCGCGGTAGCGTTCCAGGCGATAGGCGGCATCCTGCACCAGCGCTTGGCGGTCGCGGGGCAGGGCGGTGAAAGAGGGGCTTTGCAACTGCGCGGTGTCGGCGCTGATGGCCAGCACCTGCTGCTTTTCCTCATGGTCCAGCGGCTCGGCACGGGCCAGCAGTTCACGCTCGCGGGACGGGCGGTAGCGCACGTCCGCCACCAGCCCGGACTGTTTCACCGCCTTCACGGTGTCGGTAGGGATGGCGGTCAGCGGGAACTGCGAGGTCAGGTCCAGGCTGGGGCGTGCCACCTGCAACAGCTCCAGCAGGCGATAGGAGCAGTTCTCGTCGAAGAAGAAATAGTCGAACTTGATCTGCTTGAGCTCCCACACATGCTCGACCATGCGCCCGGTCTCTTCGGGCGTCAGGTCCAGCTGGTACTCCCACAGGTCGCGGTTTTCCAGGCTGCGGTACTCGGACAGCTTTTCCTGGTAGGGCATCATCGCGAACAGCCCGGGATAGCCGCCCATCAGGCCTTTCCAGGCATAGAGGATGCTGTTGTCGCTGCCCTCGATGTAGGCGCCGAAGTTGATCGCGTAGCTCAGCAGCGTGGTGTCGTCACGCCGGGTATTGGACTGGTCGATGCGCAGCAGCGTATGGCCGAACATCGACGACGGGCTGTTGAGATAGGCCGCCGGGAAGATCAGCGCCGCGCTGTGCGGGTCGATCGACTTGTACCAGGTATCGAATTCCTGGCAGGCCGGGCTCGGCAGATCGGTGAGGGCCAGTTGTTCGCGCAGCCAGCGGGTCCGCGCGGGGAACACGCACTGGGCGTGCTTGTCGCCCAGGCTGGCCGGGGCATACAGCGCGGCGACCGTGGCCTGCAGCTCCTGATCCGGGTGGTGCGCGCCATCCTCGGCGAGAAAGAAGCGCGGGTCGTCCACATAGCTGCGCCAACCACCAAGCTTGGCAGTCTCGTAGTGTCCGATGGCGATCCAGTATGGCGTGGCCGCCAACTGCTGGACGCGGGCCGGGTCAAGCTGTGGGGTGGCATGAAGCGGTGCGCTGACAATCAGCGCCAGGGAAGCGAGGCGTTTGAGCATGTCGGGCAACTACATCCTGATGATGCCGAAGGTGAAGCGCCAAACCCGCCCCGGTACCGGGGCGGGAGGCGTGGTACTCAGGCCTCGGTGGCGTACTTGGCCAGTTGCGGATCGCTCTTGAGCACCGCCAGGGTGTTGGAGTGGACAGTCTCCGCAGTCACGTCGGCGCTGCTGAAGATCTGCTGGAAGTGCTCGTGGGTGACGGCGGCAAAATGCGCGCGGTCTTCAGGCGCCACACCGAGGACCACGGCGTAGGTAGTCAGGGCTTCGCCCTGGCCCTGGGCCATGTCTTCGGAGAGCTCGTTCATCATGCCGTTCATGGCGAACCAGGATTTGCCGCCATAGGTGAGTGCGGCCTTGGTCGAGCAGCCGTTGGTGCCCGAGGTCATGCCGAAGGTTGCGTTGCCGGAGGTGCCGTTGGTGGTGGAGGCCAGGAAGTGGGCCGGTGTGCCGCGCTGGCCCTCGAACAGCAGGTTGCCCCAGCCGCAGTTCGGGCCGCCTGGCGCTTCGGCCATGGCGTTGATCGAGACAGCGGCGAACAGAGTACCCAGAAGAATCCGTTTCATAGCGTTGTTCTCTTTCTCAAGTGACGTACCAATGGTCAGGGTTCTGGCAACGCGGTTGCCAGGGCGGGAGGATTTCCATCCCCCTGCGCAGCTTGGAGTTTAGGCACGATCCAAAGGTTGCGTTGTTTATTGCGAAAAATTGCTTGCGTGATTGCCTGGCTTGGGCTGTGACATAAAGTCCCACGGAGCCTTGCCGCTGCGCGCTGGCAGCGCCAGAATGCCTTTCATCCGCCCCGCCGAAGTAAGGAAACCCAATGCCCGATCCTGTCGCCTCGCGCCTGCGTCTCGCGCCAGAAGCCCTGACCCGGCGTTTCTCCGCTGAACAGTTTGCTTTTTCCAATACCGACGATCTGGAGCCGTTTCGTGGTGTGCTGGGCCAGGAGCGTGCCGTCGAGGCCCTGCAGTTCGGCGTGGCGATGCCGCGCCCCGGTTACAACGTGTATGTGATGGGCGAGCCCGGCACAGGCCGGTTCTCCTTCGTCAAGCGTTACCTCAAGGCCGAGGGCAAGCGCCAGCACACCCCGGCTGACTGGCTGTACGTCAACAACTTCGAGGACTCCCGCGAGCCACGCGCGCTGGAACTTCCGGCTGGCAGCGCCCAGGCGTTCCTCGCCGACATGAACGGCCTGATCGACAACCTGTTGGCCACGTTCCCGGCGGTGTTCGAGCACCCTTCCTACCAGCAGAAGAAGAGCGCCATCGACCGCGCCTTCAACCAGCGCTATGACCGGGCGCTGGACGTGATCGAGCGTGCCTCGTTGGAGAAGGACGTGGCGCTGTACCGCGACAGCAGCAATGTCGCCTTTACCCCCATGGCCGATGGCAAGGCGCTGGACGAAGCCGAATTCGCCCAACTGCCTGAGGAGTTGCGCGAGCGCTTCCACGAAGACATTGCCGAGCTAGAGGAGCGCCTGAACGAAGAACTCTCCAGCCTGCCGCAATGGAAACGTGAATCGAACAACCAGTTGCGCCAGCTTAACGAGGAGACCATCACCCTCGCCCTGCAGCCGCTGCTGGCGCCGCTGTCGGAAAAGTACGCGGAAAACGCCGCGGTGTGCGCCTACCTGCAATCGCTGCAATTGAACCTGCTGCGCACCGTGGTCGAGCAACTGGTCGATGACAGCAAGACCGACGCGGTGGCGCGCAAGATGCTAGAGGAGCAGTACGCGCCCAACCTGGTGGTCGGCCACCCGGGCAAAGGTGGAGCTCCGGTGGTGTTCGAGCCGCATCCGACCTACGACAACCTGTTCGGTCGCATCGAATACAGCACCGACCAGGGGGCGCTGTACACCTCCTATCGCCAGCTTCGCGCCGGTGCGTTGCACCGCGCCAATGGCGGCTTCCTGATTCTTGAAGCCGAGAAGATGCTCGGCGAGCCCTTTGTCTGGGATGCGCTCAAGCGTGCCTTGCAGTCGCGCAAACTGAAGATGGAGTCGCCGCTGGGTGAACTGGGCCGTGTCGCCACCGTGAGCCTGACGCCGCAGGTGATCCCGCTCAGCGTCAAGCTGGTGATCATCGGCTCGCGCCAGCTGTACTACGCGCTGCAGGACCATGACCCGGATTTCCAGGAGATGTTCCGGGTGCTGGTGGACTTCGATGAAGACATGCCCATGGTCGACGAGAACCTGGAGCAGTTCGCCCAGTTGCTGCGCACCCGCACCAACGAGGAAGGCATGGCGCCGCTGACCAGCGATGCGGTGGCGCGCCTGGCCACCTACAGTGCTCGCCTGGCCGAGAACCAGTCGCGCTTGTCGGCGCGTATTGGCGACCTGTTCCAGTTGGTCAGCGAGGCCGACTTCATCCGCCAGCTGGCCAGCGAGAGCATGACCGACGCCGGCCACATCGAGCGGGCGCTCAAGGCCAAGGCCCAGCGCACCGGACGGGTGTCGCAGCGGGTGCTCGACGACATGCTCGCCGGGATCATCCTGATCGATACCGAAGGTGCGGCAATCGGCAAGTGCAACGGCTTGACCGTGCTCGAGGTCGGAGATTCGGCGTTCGGCATGCCGGCGCGCATCTCTGCCACCGTCTACCCGGGCGGCAGCGGCATCGTCGACATCGAGCGCGAGGTCAACCTGGGGCAGCCGATCCACTCCAAGGGTGTGATGATCCTCACCGGCTACCTGGGCAGCCGCTATGCCCAGGAATTCCCCCTGGCGATCTCTGCGAGCATCGCGTTGGAGCAATCCTACGGCTACGTCGATGGTGACAGCGCCTCGCTGGGGGAGGCGTGCACGCTGATCTCGGCGTTGTCGCGCACCCCGCTCAAGCAGTGTTTCGCCATTACCGGTTCGATCAACCAGTTTGGCGAGGTGCAGGCGGTCGGTGGGGTCAACGAGAAGATCGAAGGCTTCTTCCGTCTTTGCGAAGCCCGTGGCCTGACCGGTGAGCAAGGGGTGATCATCCCGCGTGCCAACGTCGCCACGCTGATGCTCGATGAGCGGGTGGTGCAGGCGGTCGAGGCCGGTCGCTTCCATGTCTATGCCGTAAGCCAGGCCGACGAAGCCTTGAGCCTGCTGGTTGGCGAGGAGGCTGGTGAGATGGATGACAAGGGCGAGTTCGCCGAGGGCAGTGTCAACGCCCGAGTGGTCGAGCGCCTGCGGGTGATTGCCGAAATGATCAGCGAGGAAGAAATCAAGGAAGCCGAGAAAGAGCGCCTGGAGGAGGTTATCGCCCAGGCCAAGCCCGCTTAAGTCAATAAACTGGCGCTGGAGGCGAAGTGCTACCGTTCAGCGCCAGTTTTCCAACTTTCGCCTCGGCTCGGCTACAGTGGAACTTAAGGACGTTGTCAGGGTTCAGGATGGAAACAGCCTGATGGTTTCAGGCTGAACAGGGCTTTACAGAGGGGACGCCGCCATGCGCAACCTCAGCCTCACCCGCCAGTGCCTGGGCCTGGTGACCCGCATCGAATGCAGCATCCGTCCGCTGGCCGGGGACAATGGCATGTGGACCTTGCTGTTCGCCGCCGGCATGGCCGGTGAACAACCCTCGGCGATCAAGGCCCAGGGCCCTTTCCATGGGCCGATGGTGGCCGAATCGGTGATGAACGCCATCGTCGACAGCCTTACCCTTCATGGCTATCAGGTCGCTGAAGATCCGCAGATCTGGTGCCTGCACCTGCAGGCGCAGTTGCGTCGGATCAATGGTGAACGTTGCCGGAACCTTGGGGATTATCAGTTCCATCCCGAAACCTGATCCTATGATCTCATTGCCCGCAAGCTGCCACACACTTGACCTGTGTGAGCCGGCTTGCCGGCGATAGGGTATCGAGGATGTATCGGGCCTGCGGCAACTGACCGCAGGCTTTTGCTGTCACAGGTGGCTGGATATACTCGCGCTCGCTTTTCCAGTCACCTCACGAGTCCCCTACTGTCCATGGAACGTATCCTCGAAAACGCGATGTATGCCTCGCGCTGGCTGCTCGCCCCGATCTACTTCGGCCTCTCGCTGGGCCTGCTGGCACTGGCCTTGAAGTTCTTCCAGGAAATCATCCATGTCCTGCCCAATGTCTTCACCCTCGCCGAAGCCGACCTGATCCTGGTGATCCTGTCACTGATCGACATGTCGCTGGTTGGCGGCCTGCTGGTGATGGTGATGATCTCCGGCTACGAGAACTTCGTCTCGCAGTTGGACATTGACGAGAGCAAGGAAAAGCTCAACTGGCTGGGCAAGATGGATTCCTCGTCGTTGAAGATGAAGGTCGCCGCGTCGATTGTCGCCATTTCCTCGATCCACCTGCTGCGGGTGTTCATGGATGCGCAGAACATCTCCACCGACTACCTGATGTGGTACGTGATCATCCACATGACCTTCGTCATTTCGGCATTCGTCATGGGTTACCTGGATCGCATCACCAAGCACTGATCGTCTGCTCTCATCGCGGGCTAGCCCCGCGATGCTTTTCAGCTCCTGACGGATGGTGGCTTGTACTTTTAGCAGGTCTGTACAAAAAATGAGCACTCATGCGTGGTTCCCGCAGCGAGGTGCGCCCATGAACCTGCATCAGCTCAATACCGAGGCCAGGGCTGGCCATGTCGACGAACTCAACCTGGTCGCCATCGAAGGCGGTGATTACCTGCTCGAGGCCCGGGTCAAGGGCCGCGCCCACCCACTCGACGACCCGCGTGGTCAACGCTTGCGCGTGCATTCGGTCGAGGATGCGCGCCTGCTTCTGCAATCGATCCCCCTGCTGTCGCTGAACCTGGTGCACTGGTCCGTGCAGGACGAGATGTGCGGCATGGGCACGCACCCGGAAGAAGACCTCAAAGTCCCGATTTCCCAGCGTTCGGCCTGGTAGCTGCTTCGCGCGGCGCCAGTGTGCTAGGCTGCTCGCCCTTTTCATCAGGGCGCGGATGCAGTGCGCCCTCAAGCGGAGCACGCCAATGTCCGAACTCATCCTGTCCACCGACGAATCCCGCGTCAGCTACGGCATCGGCCGTCAGCTGGGTGGCCAGCTGCGCGACAACCCGCCACCGGGCGTCAACCTGGACGCCATCGTCGCCGGCCTGACCGACGCCTTCAACGGCGCCGACAGCCGCGTCAGCGAAGAAGACCTGTCGGCGGCCTTCAAGGTCATCCGTGAAGTGATGCAGGCCGAAGCTGCTGCCAAGGCCGAAGCCGCCGCTGCCGCCGGCAAGGAATTCCTGGCTGACAATGCCAAGCGTGAAGGCATCGTGACCCTGGCCTCGGGCCTGCAGTACGAAGTGCTGACCGCAGGCGACGGCGCCAAGCCGTCCCGCGAAGACAACGTGCGTACTCACTACCACGGCACCCTGATCGACGGCACCGTGTTCGACAGCTCCTACGATCGTGGCCAGCCTGCCGAATTCCCGGTTGGCGGTGTGATTGCCGGCTGGACCGAGGCCCTGCAACTGATGAATGCCGGCAGCAAATGGCGCCTGTACGTGCCGAGCGAGCTGGCCTACGGCGCCCAGGGCGTCGGCAGCATCCCGCCGCACAGCACCCTGGTGTTCGACGTCGAGCTGCTCGACGTTCTGTAACACCTTCGGGGCCGCTCTGCGGCCTATTCGCGGGCAAGCCCGCTCCCACAGGAACAGCACAAGACCTTAGGTCGTTGCGATCAGTGTGGGAGCCGGCTTGCCGGCGATGGGGGCAGGCCTGCTAAATTCAGTTCCAATCCGTTCCCCCCGGGCGCAATGCCCGCGCATAGCAAAACAGGAACAGGTTCCTCACCAGCTCCTTGAGCACTCCTGGCTCACTCGAATTCAGCCCCATGAGGTCCAGGTCGCCCTGGTCGCGCAGTTCATCGAGCGCGTCTTCCTCGAGCACGGCGCAGACTTCGCCAGTCTCGCGATGCAGGATACGCAGGTAAGGGTGGGGGCGGTCGAGCCAGGCGTCGATCAGATAGGTCATGGCTACTCTCCTTGGATAGCGGTTCCAATGAGAATAATTCTTATTATCAAAATAGCAAGAGACTATTGGAAGAATTCTTCCGAATGGTCCCCGCGATCCTGTTGCAGGATCTGTCAGGGCCGCCCGTTGGGCAGCCCCGAAGGGCAGGCGATCAGACCTTGCGCACGAACTCGGACTTGAGTTTCATCGCGCCGATACCGTCGATCTTGCAGTCGATGTCGTGGTCGCCGTCGCACAGACGGATGTTCTTGACCTTGGTGCCGACCTTGACCACCAGGGACGAACCCTTGACCTTGAGATCCTTGATCACGGTAACGGTGTCGCCGTCCTGCAGGACGTTGCCGACCGAATCCTTTTTCACCACGTCGTCGCTGGCGGCTTCGGCTTCGCCGTTGGCCGACCACTCGTGGGCGCATTCGGGGCAGATCAGTTGGGTGCCATCCTCATAGGTGTATTCGGAGTTGCATTGGGGGCAGGGTGGCAGAGTGCTCACGGCTTTTCCTTTCAAGTACAGGCGGGTAAAGGCGCACATTGTATAGGGTTTAGTGATTTCCTGCACAAAAGCATCGCGGGGCAAGCCCGCTCCCACGCCATGATGTGCTGGCGTGGGAGCGGGCTTGCCCCGCGATAGGGGTGATGCGATGTATCAGTGCGTACGCGCTACTGCAAACTCGCTCAGCTCTACCAGTGCATCCCGGTACTCGCTGGCCGGCAGCACTTCCAGGCAGGCGATGGCGCGGGCGACGTAGTCGCGGGCCATCTGCGCGGTGTAGTCCAGGGCGCCGGACGCCTCGACGGCGATGCGGATCTGCTCCAGGTCCTCCAGGCCACCCTTCTGGATCGCCTGGCGCACCAGCGCGGCTTGCTCCGCGGTACCTTCGCGCATGGTGTAGATCAGCGGCAGGGTCGGCTTGCCTTCGGCCAGGTCGTCACCGACGTTCTTGCCCAGGGTCTCGGAGTCGCCCTTGTAGTCGAGCAGGTCGTCGACCAGCTGGAAGGCCACCCCCAGGTGGTCGCCGAAGGTGCGCAGGGCTTCGCGCTGCGCGTCCGTGGCGCCGGCCAGGGCCGCGGCGCTGTGGGTCGAGGCTTCGAACAGCATCGCGGTCTTGCCGCGGATGACGTCCATGTAGATCTCCTCGGTAGTGCTGGCGTCGCGCACGCGCGACAGCTGCAGCACTTCACCTTCGGCGATCACCCGGGTGGCCTTGGAGAGGATCTGCATGACCGGCATCGAGCCCAGCTCGACCATCATCTCGAACGAGCGCGAATAGAGGAAGTCGCCCACCAGCACGCTCGGCGCGTTGCCCCACAGGGCATTGGCGGTGGAGCGGCCACGGCGCATGCCGGACATGTCGACCACGTCGTCGTGCAGCAGGGTGGCGGTGTGCAGGAACTCGATGGTCGCCGCCAGCAGGCGCAGGTCGTCGCCCTCGCGGCCCAGGGCCTTGCCGCACAGCAGCACCAGCAGTGGGCGCAGGCGTTTGCCGCCGGCGGACGTAATATAGTCGCCGATCTTCGATACCAGCGGCACGCGCGAGGTCAGCTGCTTCTTGATGATCTCGTCGACGGCGCTGAAGTCATCAGCTACCGCGCGGTAGAAGGTTTGGGGTTGCATCGGCTGCTCCATTGAGGTTGCGCGGCATGCTAGGTCGCAGGTACCGGTGTGTCAAGGCGCGGTGGCCGTGGCCCCGGGCCGGTACTTGCAAGCATTTATGGGGTTGCGTACAATCGCGCACCCTAACTTCCTGGGCAGCACCTGCCTTACGCAATTGCACCGGGCCGTTCCAGCCCTGTGCAGCCATGCCAGCCAATACTCATCATATAAAGCGCTGGGTGAGCAGGATTATCGGAGAAATACCATGTCTTACGCAGTAATCGTTACCGGCGGCAAGCAGTACAAAGTCGCTGAAGGTGAATTCCTCAAGATCGAGAAACTGGAAGTCGCTACTGGCGAATCCGTGACCTTCGATCGCGTTCTGCTGGTCGCCAACGGTGAAGAAGTCACCATCGGTGCTCCAGTTGTTGCTGGTGCTAAAGTAGTGGCCGAAGTCGTTTCGCAAGGCCGCCACGACAAGGTTCGCATCATCAAGTTCCGTCGTCGTAAGCACCACATGAAGCGCATGGGCCACCGCCAGTGGTTCACCGAAATCAAAATCACCGGTATCCAGGCTTAATCGCCCCGATCCCCTGAATTTATTGGAGAATTGAACCATGGCTCACAAGAAGGCTGGTGGTAGTACTCGTAACGGTCGCGACTCAGAATCGAAACGCCTTGGCGTGAAGATGTATGGCGGTCAGGTCATCAAGCCTGGCAACATCATCGTCCGTCAGCGCGGCACCGAATTCCACGCTGGCTACGGCGTTGGCATGGGCAAGGATCACACCCTGTTCGCCAAGATCGAAGGCGTGATCAAGTTCGAGAAGAAAGGCGAGTTCATGCGCCGTTACGTGAGCATCGTCGCCGCTTAATCGCGACGTCGCTCCAGAAGCCCCGTCATGCGACGGGGCTTTTTCGTTTGTGGTGAGCCTCTTGCAAAGCTGTTTGTCTGGGCTGCCGGCGTTGGTTTCTGGTTCGTACGGGGCCGCCGCGCTCATTTTTGCAAGAGCCTCATGGTTTTCTGGTTTTCGACTCGTCGTCCGACGAGAGGCGGTTTTGAATGAAGTTTGTAGACGAAGTATCGATCCGAGTAAAAGCCGGTGACGGCGGCAACGGTTGCATGAGCTTCCGCCGCGAGAAATTCATCGAGAACGGTGGCCCCAACGGCGGCGACGGCGGTGACGGCGGCTCGGTGTACATGGTGGCCGACGAGAACCTCAACACCCTCGTCGACTACCGCTATACCCGCCACCACGAGGCCCAGCGCGGCCAGAACGGCGGCAGCACCGATTGCACCGGCAAGAAAGGCGAGGACCTGTTCCTGCGCGTGCCGGTCGGCACCACCGTGATCGACGCCTCCACCCAGGAAGTGATCGGTGACCTGGTCACCCCGGGCCAGAAGCTGATGGTCGCCCAAGGCGGCTGGCACGGCCTGGGCAACACCCGTTTCAAGTCGAGCACCAACCGTGCGCCGCGCCAGACCACTCCAGGCAAGCCGGGCGACCAGCGCGACCTGAAGATGGAAATGAAAGTCCTGGCCGACGTCGGTCTGCTGGGCCTGCCGAACGCCGGCAAGAGCACCTTCATCCGCTCGGTCTCGGCTGCCAAGCCGAAGGTCGCCGACTACCCGTTCACCACCTTGGTGCCGAACCTGGGCGTGGTCAGCGTCGATCGTTGGAAGAGCTTCGTTATCGCCGACATCCCCGGCCTGATCGAAGGCGCCTCCGAAGGCGCGGGCCTGGGTATCCGCTTCCTCAAGCACCTGGCCCGTACTCGCGTGCTGCTGCACCTGGTCGACCTGGCGCCGCTGGATGGCAGCAGCCCGGCCGACGCCGCCGAGGTGATCATCAACGAGCTGGCGCAGTTCAGCCCGGCGCTGGTCGACCGTGAGCGCTGGCTGGTGCTGAACAAGGCCGACATGATCATGGACGACGAGCGTGACGAGCGCGTCAAGGAAGTGGTCGAGCGCCTGAACTGGGATGGCCCGGTGTACGTGATCTCGGCTATCGCCAAGCAGGGCACCGAGAAGCTCAGCCATGACCTGATGCGCTATCTCGAAGACCGCGCCGACCGCCTGGCCAACGACCCGGCCTACGCCGCAGAGCTGGCCGAGCTCGACCAGCGTATCGAAGACGAAGCCCGTGCCCAGCTGCAGGCCCTGGACGACGCCCGCACCCTGCGTCGCACCGGCGTCAAGAGCGTGCACGACATCGGTGATGATGACGACTGGGATGATTTCGAGGACGACGAAGACGGCCCGGAAATCATTTACGTGCGCGACTGATCGGTTGCAGTACACTAAACGCCGCTCTCTGGAGCGGCGTTTTTGTATCCAAGGTATCTACAGATTCGACATAGGTTGGAAGAGAAGATGCGAAGCAAGGTGACTGGCGCCAAGCGCTGGGTCGTGAAGATCGGCAGCGCGCTGCTGACCGCCGACGGCAAGGGCCTCGACCGGGGCGCCATGGCGGTTTGGGTCGAGCAGATGGTGGCCCTGCGTGAAGCGGGCGTGGAACTGGTGCTGGTCTCCTCCGGGGCCGTGGCGGCGGGCATGAGCCAGCTGGGCTGGACCACGCGACCGAGCGCGATGAACGAGCTGCAGGCCGCCGCCTCGCTCGGCCAGATGCGCCTGGTGCAGGCCTGGGAGTCGAGCTTCGGCGAGCACGGCAAGCACACCGCGCAGATCCTGCTGACCCACGACGACCTTTCCGACCGCAAGCGTTACCTCAACGCCCGCAGCACCCTGCGTACCCTGGTCGACCTGGGCGTGGTGCCGGTGATCAACGAGAACGATACCGTGGTCACCGACGAAATCCGCTTTGGCGACAACGACACCCTGGCGGCGCTGGTGGCCAACCTGGTTGAAGCCGACCTGCTGGTGATCCTCACTGACCGTGACGGCATGTTCGACGCCGATCCGCGTAACAACCCCGAAGCCCAGCTGATCTACGAAGCCCGCGCCGACGACCCGTCGCTGGACGCCGTGGCCGGCGGCACCGGCGGCGCCCTGGGCCGTGGTGGCATGCAGACCAAGCTGCGCGCCGCGCGCCTGGCCGCCCGTTCCGGTGCGCACACCATCATCATCGGTGGTCGTATCGAGCGCGTGCTCGACCGCCTGAAGGCCGGCGAGCGCCTGGGCACCCTGCTGTCGCCCGAGCGTGGCATGCTCGCCGCGCGCAAGCAGTGGCTGGCCGGGCACCTGCAGACTCGTGGCACCTTGGTGCTCGACAACGGTGCCGTGAAGGCGCTGCGCGAATCGAACAAGAGCCTGCTGCCGGTTGGCGTGAAGACCGTGCAGGGCAGTTTCCGCCGTGGCGAGATGGTGGTCTGCGTCGGTCCCGACGGCCTGGAAGTGGCCCGTGGCCTGGCCAACTACAGCGCCCTGGAGGCGCAGAAGATCATCGGCCAGCCGTCGGATGCCATCGAGAGCCTGCTGGGCTACAGCGCCGAGCCTGAGCTGGTGCACCGCGACAACCTGGTGTTGGTCTGAAGGAGATGCAAGTGCTTAAAGGATTGATTGCTGCCGCCGCGCTGGCGCTGCCGCTGCTGGCCGGGGCCGAGGAAATCGGCCAGGTGTCCACCGTGTTCAAGTTCGTCGGGCCGAATGACCGCATCGTGGTCGAGGCGTTCGACGACCCGAAGGTCGATGGCGTGACCTGCTATCTCTCGCGAGCCAAGACCGGTGGCCTGAAAGGTGGGTTGGGTCTGGCCGAGGACCGTGCCGAGGCGTCGATTGCCTGCCGTCAGGTTGGGCCGATCCAGTTCAAGGGTGAGCTCAAGGATGGCGAGGAGGTGTTCAAGGAACGCACCTCGCTGGTATTCAAGACCATGCAGGTGGTGCGTTTCCTCGATAAGAAGCGCAACACGTTGGTGTACCTGGTGTACAGCGACCGCGTGATCGAAGGCAGCCCGCAGAATGCGGTGACGGCGATTCCGATCGTGCCTTGGGCACAGCAGTGAACTCCTGAATTTGGGGAGGCCTTCGGCCTCCCATCGCGGATGAATCCGCTCCTACAGACATTGCGCTGTCTGTAGGAGCGGATTCATCCGCGATGGGCCGCAAAGCGGCCCCAATACTCCTGATCAGGCCAGCTCTTCGGCCTCATCCTCACGCACGATCGCCTTCACCTCGTCGCGACGGCTGATGTACTTCCAGTCCGCCTCGTCGATGTAGATGCCGTTCGGCCCGCTACCACCTTCCAGGTCGATCGCCACCCGCGCCGACACCTGCGGCTTCACGCTCGCCAGGATCGGCACGAAGCCCAGCTGCTGGCTCGTCTCCAGCAACGCGGCCTGGTTGCGTTCGTCGATGTCCGCCGCCTCGTCGAGGTAGTACGGCAGGCGAATGCGCCCGGCCAGGTCGCGGTCCATCAGGTGCAGCAACAGATACATGTTGGTCAGCGCCTTGATGGTCATGGTGGTGCCGTTGGACGCGGCGCCATCGATGTCGGCGTGGATCACCGGCTGGCTGTTGATCTTGGTGATCTCGAAGGCCAGTTCGAACAGGTCCTTCAGGCCCAGCTGGTTGTGGTTGGCCGCCACCAGCCGCGCCAGGTACTCCTTGGCCTCTTCGTTCTTGTGATCCTGCTCGGCGCTCTGGGTCAGGTCGAACACCGACAGGGTCTCGCCTTCCTCGTACTGGCCGGCGCTGTGGATGATCTGGTCGATGTGCTTGAGCGCTTCCTTGTTCGGTGCCAGCACCACGCGGAAGCTCTCCAGGTTCGACACCTGGCGCTTGTTGATCTCGCGGTTGAACAGCGCCAGCTGGTGCTCGAGGCTGTCGTAGTCGCTGCGGATGTTGCGCAGGGTCCGGGCAATGTCGGTGACCGCGGCGCGGCGGGCCTTGGCCAGGGTCAGCGCTTCCTCGGTGCGGTGCGAGTAGGCGTTGATCAGCAGCTGCAGGCGGCGTTCCATGTCGTCTTCGCTGTCGAACTTGGCCACGCCCTTCAGGCGCACCTGGGCGTACAGCGCCTCGATCTGGTTGTCCACGCGCTGCAGGGCCTGCCAGCTGTCCTGGTAGTCGTTGAGCAGCGGCAGCAGGTTGTCCATGGAGTCGTCGATCGCCTCCATGAACGGCGTGCCGAACGGCAGGTCGGCCGGCAGCAGTTGGCGACGGCGCAGGGCGTCTTCCAGGGTGCGCTGCTTGGCTTCCAGGTCGGCGATCTGTCGGCCCACCAGTTGCAACTTGGCCGACAGCTGCTGGACGCGCTCGGTGAAGGCGTCGCTGGAGCGCTTGAGCTCGTCCTGGGCCGCTTCCAGCTGGCCCAACTGCTCCATTTTTTCCGGCTCTTCGGCGGCCAGGGTTTCGGTGCGGCGGAAGTCCTCCAGGGCCTTCTGCGCGTCCAGCACCTGTTGGTACAGCGCCTCGGTCTGCGCCTTGCTGGCGGCGCGGTCGAGGGCCACGGCTTGCTGGGTCTTGAGCTGCTTGAGCTCTTTCTCCAGGCGTTCCTTCTGGTCGCGCAGGGCGGCGCGGTCGGCCAAGGCCTGCAACGCGGGTGGGTCAATGTGCGAGATGTCGATGGACAGGCCTGGCACTTCGAAGCGCTCGCCCTTGAAGCGGTCGAGCACGCCTTCCAGGGTTTTCACCCACACGTCGCTGTCGTCCAGCTCGATGCCGCGGTCACCCATCGGCAGGCTGAACAGCGCGCCGTTGAACAGGCGCATCAGGCGGTCCACGTCCTGCTGCGAGAACTCTTCGCGCAGGCGGGCGTAGCTGTTGTTGTCGGCGTGGTCGAGCTGCTGCTTGACCGCCTTGACGCGTTTTTCCAGGTCGCGCACGCGCTCGTCGAGGTCCTCGGCGGAGAACTGCCGCGATTGGGCCAGGGCGCCGGCCAGTTCATCGTGGGCGTCCTTGGCGGCCAGCAGCTGCTGCTCCAGTACCTTGACGTCGGTGACCAGGGCGAAGCGGTGCTTGAGCACCGACAGCTCGCCCAGCCAGCGCTGGATACCGGTGATCTCGCGCTCCAGGCGCATCAGCTCCTGGGTGCCGCCGCGCTGGTCGTTCTGCAGGCGGTCCTGCTCGCCACGGTAGTGCTCGGATTGGATTACCAGCTCTTCCTTGCGCGCCATGGCGTATTCCTGCCAGGTGCCCAGCAGGTTGTCGAGCAGCGGCGAGATGCGGTGCAGCTTGCCGCGCAGGATGTCGCGCTGGGCCACGCCGCCGGCCAGGGCCTCGACCAGCGGGCCGGCAGCCACCAGGGCGTTGTAGTCGCCCTCCATGCGGCGCACGTCGCGGAACGCCTCTTCACAGGCGGCGATGTAGTCGACGCTACCTGAACGCAGGCTGTGTTCGAAGGCGTCGAGGAACAGCTGCTTGAGCTTGGCGGCGGTGATTTCGCGCATGTGCAGCAGGTTGATGAACAGCGCGCGGAAGGTCTTCAGGCTCTGTTCGCTGGTCGAGCGCAGCGGGATCAGTGTCAGGTCCAGCGGCACCGAGGTGTGGCCGCCGACCAGCAGCCGGCGCAGTTCGTCCGGCTTGAGCTCGTAGGCCTTCAGGCCATGGCGCTCGAGGTTGGTGAACAGCTCTTTCTGGCGCAGGCAGGTATCGTCTTTCTGGTAGTGGGCCAGGTCCAGCTCGCCTTGATAGGCGAAGAACTGGTGGCCGAAGCCGCCACCCGGCCCGCGGCCGACCACGCCGATCACGTGCGGGCCGTGGGGCAGGTTCAGTTCGGTGAGGATGTAGCTGGTGTCGCTGGCGAAGTAGAAGCGCCGCGACTGCTCCAGGCTGTACTTGCCAAAGCTCATGTCGGACATGCGCGCCAGGATCGGGAACTGCAGGGCGTTGATCGACGCCGATTTACCCAGGTTGTTGGCGCCATAGACCGACAGCGGGTGTTCCAGGGGGAACAGGCCGAGGCTGTAGCCGGCGGTGTTGAGCAGTGCGAAGCGGCGGATGCCGTAGCGTTCCTGGCTCATGCGTCAATCTCCTGTTGCTCTTCGCGGATCGCCCGAGCCAGGGCATCCTCTTCGCTTTCCTCGCCGTCGAACGGGGTGAGGTCGAGCGGGTCGTCGGTGCGGTTGAGTTCTTCGGGCGTCTCTTCCACCACCAGCACGGGTACCGGCAGCGGCAGGTCGCTGTGCAGGGTGGCGGCCAGGTCGCGGTCCTGCTGGACCGACAGGCATACGTCGAGAAAGCGGTGCATCGGCGGCAGGAAGCGGTAGATGCCGCCTTCCTCGTGGGCAAAGCCGAGCTGGCTCATGCGGCGCATGATCTTTTCTTCGAGCTCGTCGACGGTTTGCACCTCGGCCTGCAGGAACAGGTCGCGGTACTTGTCCAGCAGCGACGGCAGTTCGTCGCGGCCGATGCTGCCACCGTCGAGCACGGCCATCGGGTCGCGTCCCTGGTCGGCGAGGTGCTCGACCAGGATGAAAGTGAACAGCGACAGGCGCTGGGCGGTCTTGTTGACCTGCGCGGCGGCCTGCTCGGGGACGAAGTAGTAGAAGCCGCGGGTATCGCACACCAGCTCGAAGCCCAGGGCCTTGAACAGGGTGCGGTACTGGTCCTGGAAGTTCGACAGCTGGGCGTACAGCTCCGGGTCGCGGCGGCTGACGTGGAAGCCCTTGAACAGCTCGCGGAAGATCGGCGCGAGCTGGGACAGTTCGGAAAGATCAAGATGCATGGGTGGGGCTCGCGGTGGATTCGGTCGTGGTCGCCGGCTTGTCGCGGCTGGAGGTCAGGGCGTAGGAGTGCAGGCTGACCAGGTGTTCGCGGGTGAGGTATTGCTGGCGATCGAGGCGCTCGCGGCTGAAGCGTTTCTCGCGCGACAGACGCGAGAACCAGTACAGCAGTTCGTCGGTGGCGCCTTCAGGCTCCTGTTCCAGCAGCCAGACCATCAGGTCCGGTAGCGGCAGGGCGTCTTCGCAACGTTCGAGCATTTCCTTGACCGTGCGCGGGGCGCGGGGCAGCGGGCCCTTTTGCGTCTTGTGCGCCTTGGGGAAGCGCGCGGGCTTGGGCTCGAAGCGGGCCAGGGCGTAGACGTAGGCCTCGACCTGGCTGGCGCTGCCGAGGAAGGTGCTCTGCGGGCGGGTGAACATCGGCATGGCCGCCTGCGGCACGGCGTCGATGCCCTTCTTGCGGATCACCGACAGGGCCAGGGCGGCGCCTCGGGTAACAGCGTTGTGCCGGCGCGCCTCTTCACGCAGCGGCAGCAGCAGCTCGCGGGCGTGGCGCAAGGTCAGCTGGGCGCTGGTCTGCATCTCGAGGATGCGCGCGTGGGTACGCAGCAGCATGTCGTCGTCGACCAGATGCCCCAGGCGCGCCTGCTCGCCCAGCAGCCGCAGCAGCACGGTCTCGACCTTGCGCACGCCCTGCTCGAAGGCGCCATCGGCGTTGACCAGCTGGATCATCGGCTCGACGTATTCGTCCCAGGTCGCCAGCACTTCGGCGTAGCGCTGGCGCAGAGGGATCTGGCGGTTGCTGGTCTTGGCCCGCTCGGCCACGGCCACCAGCGCCTGCTCGTCGTTGTCGAGCTTCTTCAGTACATCGCGCACGCGCATGTCGAGCAGGCGCAACTGGCGCGCCAGGTCGTCGCTGTCGCGGTTGTCGAAGGCGTCCTGGATATGCCCGGCCAGGCGCTCCAGGTGGCGCAGGTAGGCCTCGATCTCCAGGCACAGGCCCAGCCGGTGCTCGCGGCGCAGGTAGGCGAGGAAGTCGTGGATCTGCGCGTTGAGCTCGAAACGGTTGGGGCTTTTGGCCACCGGGACCAGGATGTCCAGGCGGATCCACACGTCAAGCAGCTGGGTGATGTCCTGCGGGGTGCTTTCCACCTGCTGGCGGGCCAGTTGCTGGCGCAGCTCGACCAGGCTCAGGGTGCCCTGGTCGAAGCGCTCGCACAGCGGCTCGATCAAGGCCCAGTGTTCGGCTAGGGCGCGCAGGACGCGCTTGGGTTCGATCATTGGCGGGTCGACTCGTTGCCAAATAAAAGCGGCGATTGTACTGCATCCGGGGGGGAGGATTTCACCCCTTGGTCTGTTATGGGGATAACCCTGATCCTTTTGGGGGATTCACCGGCCTCATCGCGGGGCAAGCCGCTCCCACGTCCTAAGGCAGGCGTGGGAGCGGGCTTGCCCCGCGATGGCCGACAATCTGTTGCGGCGCATCCAGGTCAACAGCGTTAGAATGCCCGACTGTTTCGACTATCCACCGGATACCCGCGCCTTGCTGATCGAGTCCCGCCGCCGCGCCTACCTGTCCGCCATGCAAGTGGTGCACTGGCTGCCGCGCGCCGAACTGCCGTTCGCCGCGCCGTCGCGGCCAGAGCTGCTGTTACCGGTGGCGCCGGTCGATGAGGTTGACTTCGAGGTGAGACCGGCCGCTCCTGCAGCTGCGCCGAGCGCCACCCCGGCAGCCCCTCAGGCGCGTGCCGAGCGGCCGAAGATCGAGATCCCGCGCCCGGGCAGCGCGCCGAAAGTCGCCGCCAAGCCGATCGAGGCCGAGGCAGAGCCTCCCGCGTCGCGTCCGGCGCCCGTGCCACCACCACGCTTCGCCCTGCAGTTGCTGCGTGCCGGCGACTGCCTGTTGCTGGTGGAGCTGGCCACCGGCCAGCCGTTCCAGAGTCGCGACCCGTCCTACCTGCTGCTCAAGGACATGCTACGCGCCGCCGGCCTGCCGAACGCCCCGCAGATCATTGGCGAGCCAGTACGCTGGCCGTTGCTGATGCGCGGCAACATGGACCAGGGCCCGGACGCCGCCCGGGACTTTGTCCAGGGCTTTATCGCCGCGCGCCTGGAAGAGGCGCCGTGCGCCTGCCTGTGGCTGATCGGCCTGCCGGCCATTCGCTTCGCCGGCCAGGCCGACGACGAAGCCTATTACCGAGAACTCAAGGTCGACCTGCTCGGCGATGCCTGGGCCTTGCCCGGCCTTGAACTGTTGATGGACGAGCCGCAGCGCAAGGCGGACGTCTGGAAAGCCATGCGCCAGCTGATGGCGCGCTGGAAATGTGTTGAATGAGTGACTCGATCAGTTTCCGCCCGGCGACCGAGGCGGATCTGGATACCCTGCTGAAGATCGAATATGCCGCCTTCAGCCATCCCTGGACCCGCGGCATCTTTCAAGATGCACTGAAGTCCTACGAAGTGTGGCTGATGTTCGACGGCCAGCAGCAGGTCGGCCACGGCGTGATCAACGTGATCATCGATGAGGCGCACCTGCTCAACATTACCGTCAAGCCGGAAAACCAGGGCTGTGGCCTGGGCCTGCGCCTGCTCGAACACCTGATGGCGCGGGCCTACCAGCTCAATGGTCGCGAGTGTTTCCTGGAAGTGCGCGCCAGCAACCAGTCGGCGTATCGCTTGTACGAGCGCTATGGCTTCAATGAAGTCGGTCGGCGCCGTGACTACTATCCGATGGCGGGTGGGCGGGAAGATGCGCTGGTGATGGCCTGTACGCTGCTCGACGATTGATTTCGCGAGCTGTCTTGTAGTGGGGCCGCTACGCGGCCCCTTGTGCAAGTGACTCAGATCTCTGGGTGCTGCACTTCGATTGGTTTACGCAGATCTCGCAAGCTGCGCGTCACCGCCCCGGTATTGCACTTGGCCGCCGCCTGCTCCGGGGTCATCTCGCGAATGGTGCGGTAGAACAGTTCGCAGGTCTGCTTCTTCTGGGTGACCTGCCACTTGCTGGTGCAGGCATCCAGGGTGAGCTTGGCATCGGCCTGGGGATTGCGCCCCATGCCGGCCTGCCAGCAGGCTGCGGAGAGGTCCTGGCCCATCATCTTCAAACCGGCCGCATCGGCCTTGTCCTGGTCGCCGTCGTAGCTTTTCGGGTCGGCGGCGTACCAGATCGCGCTCGGGTGGTTGGCGCCGAGCACGGGCACCTTGGCGCTGTTGGCCTCGGGGCTGATGCTCACCAGGCCGAGCACGTTCACCTTCGGCCCATACTGTTGCTGGATCCAGGCCCGTACCGGCGCGCCGAACGCGACCATCGGCAAGGCGCCTTTGCCATCGTGGGTCAGGGCCACTTCCTTGACCATGCGCACCTGGTAGTCGTTGAAGTAGCTGTAGACCCCTTCCAGGTCCTTGCCGGCGCTGGCCGGCGCGGCGATCGGGGCGATGTCGACGATGGTCTGGTAGGCCGGGGTCTGGGTAGCCTCGACACCATTGAAGGTCAGAAGCTCCGCCCAGCGGTCGGTGGTGTTGGACTTGAGGTAGTCCTGGTAGCGGGTCAGCGAATAGTCCGGCGGGAAGTGCAGCAACTCGATGCTGCGGCGATTCTCCAGGGCCATGCCCAAGGGCAGGAACAGGTACCAGCTATAGTCCCAGCCGCCTTTCTGGTTGAGGCGGGTGGCGCCCTGGTAGGCCAGCTCGCCGCTGTCGAGCAGCTTGCGCAAGGGTTCGGCGTAGCTCACCGGTACGTCGGTGATGCTGGCGTGCAGCTTGTCGTTGTCGCGGTTCACCGTGACCTTGGCATTGGCATAGCCGTCGCGCTGCACGCTCTGAGTGAGGTAGTGCTCGACGGTCTTCTCCAGTGACCAGTCGCGGTAGCAGATCACGTTGCAGTTGTTGGGGTAGGCGAACAACCGGGTGACCCGCTGGGCATCGCCCAGGTCGATCTGCGCGTCGGCCATGGCCAGGCCGCTGAAGGCGAGGGCGGCCAGGCCCGATACAGCAATCTTGTGCATGCTTAACTCCTTGTCAGTGGCCGCCAGGACGGCGGACCGCCCATGGTGGATGAAGAGGTGGGGGAATGAAAAGCGCCAGGATATGGCTATTGGCTAGCGCGCTGATCGGGCTGGGTACGGTCCAGGCCGATGAACGCGATGTGTGGATGTTCGCCCAGTGGGCCGGGGACCACGAGAACCGCCGGTTTCGTGAAATGCTGGTGGACGCCCGGCTGTATGGCGTGGTGCCGATCCATCAGTTGCTGCGCTCGGCCTCGGACTGGCGCCTGTGCCAGGCTTCACCCTTTGCGGTGCCGCCGGCGAGCCATTGGCCGGCGGTGCGCTCGACGCTGGCCTTGATCCAGACCCTGGACCAGCAGGGTGTCCTGCGCCAGTTCGAAGTGGTGTCGGCCTACCGCGATCCCCGGCTCAATGCCTGTGCCGGCGGCGCGCCGAGCAGCGCGCACATGCGCGCCTTCGCCGTCGACCTGCTGCTGCCGTCCTGGGCCGACCCGAACCCGCTGTGTCGTTTCTGGCAGCAGCACGGCCGGGCCTGGAACATGGGGCTTGGCCGTTACCCCTCGGGGCGCATCCATATCGACACGGCCGGCTATCGCACCTGGGGCGGCGATGGCGGGGCCGGTTCGTCGTTCTGCAGCAAGCCCAGGTGAGCGAGGCAGATACGGCATTCTTGACCGACCCACTGGGCGAAGCGCTGGCGCTTGCTGCCGTCGTCCAGTGGTAGCGGGCTAAGCAGGTGATAGCTGGAGCCGTCGCGCAAAAAGCCGAAAGGGGCCTCCATCTGGCCGTTGCTCAGCTCATCGCACACCATCAGTGCCGAGGCGATGGCCATCCCCATGCCGGCGCTGGCGGCCTGCAGCGACAGGTAGAAGTGCTCGAAGTCGCTGCGTGTCCTGTGCGGGAGGTGCTGGCCGCTCAGACGCAGCCACGTCGCCCAGGCATCGGGGCGAGTGCTGCTATGGAGCAGGCGTTGGCCGTTGAGGTCTGGCCTTGCTACCGGCCCGATCCACTCATCGCAGATTTTCAGGCTGTGCAGCTGACGATCCCAGTGGAAGTCGTCCCGGCGCAGTGCCAGGTCGATGCCGCCACGGGCGAAGTCCACCGGCCCGCCGGCCGCCACCAGGTGCAGTTGCAGGTCGGGGTGTGCGGCGTGAAAGCGCGGCAGGCGCGGGATCAGCCAGCGCATGGCGATGGTCGGCTCGCAGGAGACCACCAGCACGTTGTCTTCAGCCTGCTGTTGCAGGCGCTGCACGGCGCCCTCCAATTGCTCGAAGATCGACTGGGTGGTGCTGTGCAGCTCGCGCCCGGCGGGGGTGAGAAAGATTGCCCGGTTGCGCCGTTCGAACAAAGCCACGCCGAGGCTTTCCTCGAGCAGGCGCACTTGGCGGCTGACGGCGCCGTGGGTGACATGCAGGTGCTCGGCGGCGCGCACGAAGCTTTCAGTGCGGGCGGCGATGTCGAAGTAGCGAAAGGCGGTAAGGGGAGGCTGTTTCATGGGCTGGCCTGTTCTGGCTTTATCGCGGGGCGAGCCCACTCCCACGCGTGGGAGCGGGCTTGCCCCGCGATAGGCCAGTCGATTCAATGCAGATAGGTGAGTAAAACTAGCAGATTAGCCAGACTATAAATCGATTTTTACTCGTTCCAGGTAACAGGATAATCCCATCTTCCGTGAATTTTCATCGAGGATCCCTGTTTGTGAACGAACTCATCGCCGTTGCCCTGTTCACCATCCTGGCCGTCATCAGTCCTGGTGCCGACTTCGCCATGGTTACCCGCAGCAGTTACGCGCAAGGCCGCACGGCCGGTCTCGCCGCTGCGGCGGGCATCGCCCTGGGTGTGCAGGTGCATGTGCTGTACACCGTGCTTGGCATTGCCGTGATCATCAGCCAAACCCCCACACTGTTCCTGGCCATGAAGGTGGTAGGGGCGGGCTACCTGCTCTACCTGGGCTACAAGTCGCTGACCAATACCACGCGCATTGAGCTAGACGGCCTGTCGCAAGGTGCGTCCAGCGTGGCGAGCGCGTTGCGCACGGGCTTTCTGACCAACGCCTTGAACCCCAAGACCATGCTGTTCGTGGTCAGCGCCTATACCCAGGTAGTGCGGCCGGGCAGCCCGCTGGCGCTGGACTTCGCCTATGGTGCGTTCATGTCGTTCGCCCATTGGGCCTGGTTCAGCCTGGTGGCGGTGTTCTTCTCCAGTGCGCGATTGCGTGCGGCGATGATCGAGCGCCAGCGCACGGTTGACCGGGTAATCGGGGTGGCCTTGATCGGCCTGGGGCTGGCCGTGGTGGTGGCGGGAGTGAAGTAACGTTTTCGCGGGCAAAGAAAAAGGGCTTATCTTTCGATAAGCCCTTTTAGAAGGTGGTGGCTACACAGGGACTTGAACCCCGGACCCCAGCATTATGAATGCTATGCTCTAACCAACTGAGCTATGTAGCCAACTTGGCGCGCATTATTAGCTCGAATCGCGATCCTGTCAACAACGTTTTCAAAAAAATTTTCCAACCTTTCAAACGCTTAGCCGAGAAGGGGCGCTTCAGCGCACGATCAGCCAGTGGCCAAACAGGTTGTGCAGCCGCAATTGCTGATCGGCGGCCAGGCGCTCGAGGCTCTGCGCCGGGTGGTCGAGGTCGAAATCACCGCTGACCCGCTGGTAGGCCGTTGGCTCGTTCATCATCCAGACACGCTGGCCACGGTAGTTGGCCAGGCGCTCCAATATTTCGCCCAGCGGCAGGTTCCGGGCCTTCAACTGACCGTTGCGCCAGGCATCGACCAGCTTGGCGTCGATCTTCTCGACGGAATTGATGCGGGATTCACTGAACGTCACCCGTTCGCCGGCGCTGACCATGCGCTGGTCACCGCCCTGCAGGACCGCGGCCTTGCCGCTGAGCACCACCAGTTCGTCGTACTCGGCATGGCGGGCGATCTGCAGGCGAGTGCCGAACACCTGGATCCGGGTGTCATCGACCTGCACCTCCATGGCCCGGCCATCGAGTCTCACCTCCAGGTAGACCTGGCCCTGTACCAGATGCAACTGGCGGGTGCGGCCACGCAGGTCGACATTCATCGCGCTGGCGCTGTCCAGGTGCAGGGTCGAGCCGTCGGCCAGGCGCACGCTGCGGCGTTCGCCGCTGTCGGTGTGCAATTCGCTGCCCAGACGCTGCATCAGCGGCCAGTAAATCCAGGCGAGTGCCGCCACCAGCATCAGGAACAGCAGCGCCAGGCACAGCCCGGCACGGCTGCGGCGCACCTTGGCGACCCGTGGTCGTGGCCGGGCTGCCGGCACCTGCAACTGTTGCCAGTAAGCTTCGAGCTGGGCATACGCCCTGGCGTTGAGCGGGTCCTGGCACCAGCTGGCGAACGCCTGACGCAGGGTCTCGTCACAGCCGGGTTGGCGCAGGCGTGAGAACCAGTCCAGGGCTTCCTGCTCGGGGTCGGGCGTGGGCTGCAAGGCGGGCATCGGGCTCATGGGATCGGTCTGCTCGCAGAGGGCGGGCGGTTTCGCCCAGCGTTCACAGGGAAGAGGAGAAAGGATGCTAAATATATTGAGAATTATTTACAAGTACGTGTCGGATGGAAGGCTCGCGTAAATAAAAAGGTAGCTTCGTATCTATTTGTTTCACGATAATCGGATCCCGACCCGCAGACGGACATCCAGCCCATGGCCATCAGCAGCACACCGACTTCCAGCGCGAGTAGCCCGGCAAACCCGGCCACGCCGCTGGTGATGAGCATCATTGGTTTCTGCGCCCTGGCGCACCTGATCAACGACCTGATCCAGGCGGTTCTGCCGGCGATCTACCCGATGCTCAAGGCCAACTACAACCTGAGCTTCGCCCAGATCGGCCTGATAACCCTGACCTTCCAGATCACTGCCTCGTTATTGCAGCCGTGGGTGGGCTTCTTCACCGACAAGCGGCCCACGCCGAACCTGTTGCCGCTGGGCACCCTGTGCACCCTGGTGGGAATCGTGATGCTGGCCTTCGTTGGCAGCTTCCCGATGATCCTGCTGGCCTCGGCGCTGGTGGGCATCGGCTCCTCGACCTTCCACCCGGAGACCTCGCGCATTGCCCGGCTGGCCTCGGGCGGGCGCTTCGGCCTGGCCCAGTCGAGTTTCCAGGTTGGCGGCAACGCCGGCTCCGCCCTTGGCCCGTTGTTGGCGGCGGCAATCGTCATTCCCTTTGGCCAGACCCACGTGGCCTGGTTCGGCGTGGCCGGGCTGTTCTTCTTTGCCGTGACCCTGATGCTGCGCCGCTGGTACAAGGAGCACCTGAACCAGGCCAAGGCGCGCAAGGCGGTGCAGGCCACCCACGGCATCTCGCGGCAGCGGGTGATGATGGCCTTGGTGGTGCTGGGCCTGCTGGTGTTTTCCAAGTACTTCTACATGGCCAGCTTCACCAGCTACTTCACCTTCTACCTGATCGAGAAGTTCCAGCTGTCGGTGGCCAGTTCGCAGCTGCACCTGTTCCTGTTCCTAGGCGCGGTGGCGGCGGGCACCTTCTTTGGCGGGCCCATTGGTGACCGCATCGGGCGCAAGGCGGTGATCTGGTTCTCGATCCTCGGCGTGGCACCGTTCACCCTGGCGCTGCCCTATGCCGACCTGTTCTGGACCACCGTGCTCAGCGTGGTGATCGGTTTCGTCCTGGCTTCGGCGTTCTCGGCCATCGTGGTGTATGCCCAGGAGCTGGTACCGGGTAATGTCGGGATGATCGCCGGGATCTTCTTCGGGCTGATGTTCGGGTTTGGCGGGATCGGCGCGGCGCTGCTGGGGTATGTGGCCGACCTGCGTGGGATCGAGTATGTGTACGGGGTTTGCTCGTTCCTGCCGTTGTTTGGGTTGCTGGCGGTGTTCTTGCCTTCCACCGGCAAGCGCTGAGAGGGTAGGGGCGCTGTGCGCCCCTTTCGCCGCCGCGACAAGCCGGCGCCCGGACGTTTGTGCTCAGGCGTTTTGCCTGCGCGATGCTTTTGAGGTGTCAGCGCTTCATGCCTAGCTCGGCATCATCCATCAGCGCCTTGGCCAACGCGCTCAGGTAATACGACGCCCAGAGCAGCTGGGGCTTTTCTTCCATGATCCCGGTGATGGTCAGGTCGCGCACGCAGCCCATCAACTCCGAGGCCTGATCGCGGGCGTGCTGGCAAGGGATGCCGGGCTCGATGCAGAACAGCGGTTCGGTCATGCCTTCGCCCTGGTAGAACTTGGTCTTGCCGACGGTGGTGTGGATGTCGTCTGTGGTCATGGTTGTTCTCCCTGAAATGGTCGGTGCCTAATGCAGCGTCGGCGCCTGTGCCGGCATCTGCACCTGGATCAACGCCGCTTCGAGCAACACACGCAGCGACTCCATTTCATGCATCGACGCCGTCATCAACACGGCGGCCGGCGACCTGGGCTTGAGCTGCACGGCATGATGGGCCACGGTCAACGCGCACAGGGCGTACTCGGTGGCCTGGATGAGGGTGTCTTCGAGGGAGTGAGGGTTGTGGGGTGGATCGGGGACAATCTTAAGCATTTTGGGGCACCTGGATAGGGCCACCACACGCCTGCTGTCAAACAAGAAGGTGGCAGCTGTACATGGGTTGACAGACCGGTAGGTATCCCAAAACCCGGCGCACAAAAGTGCCCCACGCACAGCCGCCATATAAGGCTAAGCCACGGGAATAAACCTAAGTCGGCCTGTCAAAGCCGGTCGCTGATTTTGCAGCGACCGCCCGAGACTAGAGGCCAACCCAGAGCACCGCAATGGCTTGAAAGGGCTTGGGAGTATGTTTGGGAAATGGACTACAGGGAATGGGGAAAGTCTTAAAAAATCACCACTTCTCCGCTTACGACTTTCAGCGGGCGTTGTAGCGCGGCGGCGTCTACAGAGAGGGCGAAGCCACTGTGGCGATTGACGGTCTGGATCACCTTGGCCTAGAGTGCCGCCTCCTCAATACCTGCGTAGCCGATGCAATGCGCCGTACCCGTAGCCTTCGCCCACACCGCCAGCCTGTCGCCCCGACAGCGCGCCGCGCGTGGCCGAGCGACACGGTGCTCAAGCGTCGACGCAGCGTGCTGTTCGCCTTCACCTTCTCGCCACACCTTGCCCTGAACTGATCCGCGCCCCTGCGTAGCGCGCCTTCCCGGCGTGACGGCGGGCGTCTGCGTTCGAACATCTTTCAGCGGATTTTCCAGTCGGCCAGGGCCAGAGCCCCTGTTCGCCGGCTTGCAAGGAGTGGTACATGAACATGCGTTTGCTGGCGGGCCTGTTGTTCGCCGTGTCGGTGGTGGGTTTCAGCCTCGGGGCGAGCCTGCCGCTGGTGTCGTTGCGCCTGCACGAGGCGGGGGCGGGGACGCTGGAGATCGGCATCATCTCGGCGATCCCGGCGGCGGGCATGATGCTTTCGGCGTTCATGGTCGATGCCTGCTGCAAGTACCTGACCCGCCGCGTCATCTACCTGCTCAGCTTCAGCCTGTGCACCCTGAGCATCGCCTTGCTCGAGTGGGCCTTCGACTCGATGCTGTGGTTGGCGCTGCTGCGCCTTGGGCTGGGCATCGGCATGGGCATCGCGATCATCCTTGGCGAGTCGTGGGTCAACGAGCTGTGCCCGGAGCACAACCGCGGCAAGATCATGGCGCTGTATGCCACCAGCTTCACCGGCTTCCAGGTACTTGGCCCAGCGTTGCTGGCGCTGCTGGGCGCCAATAGCCCATGGCTGACCGGCGTGGTCACCCTCTGTTATGGCCTGGCCTTGCTGTGCATCCTGTTCACCGTGCCCAACGATCATGTCGAGCATGAGGAAGACGCCAAGAGCTTCGGCCTGGCCGGTTTCTTCCGTGTGGCCCCGGCCCTGTGCGTGGCGGTGCTGTTCTTCTCGTTCTTCGATGCCGTGGTGCTGTCGCTGCTGCCGGTGTACGCCACCAGCCATGGTTTCGCCGTGGGCGTGGCGGCGCTGATGGTGACCGTGGTGTTCGCCGGCGACATGCTCTTCCAGCTGCCGCTGGGCTGGCTCGCCGACCGGGTTGAGCGTACCGGGCTGCACCTGGTGTGCGGGCTGGTGGCGATGAGTATCGGCATCGCCTTGCCGTGGCTGCTGCAGATGACCTGGCTGCTATGGCCGCTGCTGGTGGTGCTCGGCGCGGTGGCGGGGGGCATCTACACCCTGGCCCTGGTGTTGATCGGTCAGCGTTTCCGGGGACAGGACCTGGTGACCGCCAATGCCAGTGTCGGCCTGTTGTGGGGCGTCGGCAGCCTGGTCGGGCCGCTGGTCAGCGGCGCGGCGATGGACGTGGCGCCCCATGGCTTGCCCATGGCGTTGGCGCTGATGGCGGGACTGTTCGTGTGCTTCGCCCGCCAGGCCTATCGCCGGGCAGGCAAGCTTCAGGCAGTGGCGGACTGATCCCCAGCCATCGCGGGGCAGGCCCGCGATGGCCATGGTCAGCTCAGAACGTTCCGCGCAAGGTCACCGACACATTGCGCGGGTCGCCCCAGTAGTACCCGGTCGGCGTTGGCGCCACCTGGCGGTAGTACTTCTTGTCGAACAGGTTGTTGGCGTTCAACTGCAACGAATAGTTGTCGTTGAAGCGGTAGTTCACCATCGCGTTGTACACCGCATACCCCGACTGCGAAGCTTCGGCTGTGCCGCTGCGGTTGTAGATGGCGCTCTGCGCCTGCACGCCGCCGCCCACGGTCCAGGCCTGCAGCTCGCCTGGCAGGCGATAGCTGGTGAACAGGCGCAGCATGCGCTTGGGGTCGGTGGTGCGGATAGGGTTGCCGTTGTTGCCGGTGGTGTCCTTGAGGTATTCGGTGGTGTTGTAGGTGTAGCCGCCGGTCACGTTCCAGCCCGGCAGCACTTCGCCGGAAATCTCCAGCTCGAAGCCTTGGCTGCGGTTCTTGCCCGCGGCGACCTTGCAATAGCCGCTGGTGTAGTTGGGCAGGCACGGGTTCGGCCCGCTGAGGTCGTCCAGTGCGTTGCCGACCTGGTAGATGCGGAAGAACGCCAGCGAGGTGTTCAGCCGGCCCTCGTAGAACTCACCCTTGATCCCGGTCTCGTACGCTTCGCCGGTGACCGGCTCGAGCACGGAGCCTGCGGCATCGGTGTTGGTCTGCGGGTTGAAGATCTCGGTGTAGCTGGCGTAGGTGCTGAAGTTCTCGTTGAGGTCATAGATCAGCGCGGCGTACGGCACGATCTCGTTGTCGACGCTGAACTTGCCGTTGGCCTTGGTGTTGTTTTCCTGCTCGTAGTCGTACCAGTTGGCGCGGGCGCCGATGATCGCGGTGAGCGGATCGGCCAGGGAGATGCGCCAGGTGGCGTAGGCGCCTTCCTGGGTGGTGCGGGTGCGTACCGGGTGGGCGGTGATGTCGATGCTCGGGTTGGCCAGGCTGGTCTTCGGGTCCCAGGTGCGGATGTCGAACACGCCCGATTGCACATTGTTGGTGGCCGAGGCGTAGGAGTCGTTGCGGATGCGCTCGACACCCAGCATCAGCTCGTGGCTGCGGCCGAGCAAATCGAACGGGCCGTTGAGGGTGGCGCTGAGGTTGTTCTGCAGGCTCTCGCCGCCATCGCCTTCGGTGACCTGGTAGCTCATCAGGTAAGGGTTGCGGGTCGGGTTGGCGGTGCCGGTGGCACGGCTGAAGTAGGTCTGCTTGAAACCGTTGTCGTCCAGCTCGAAGTGAGTGCGCTGGGCCATCAGCTTGAGCGTCCAGTCATTGTCGAAACGGTGCTCGAGCTCGGCGAAGGTCTGCAGGTTGCTGCGGTTCCAGCGGTTCCAGTCGGCGCCCAGGTAGGTGCTCCGGCTGAACGGCAGTGGCGAGCCGTCGTAGTCGGCCGGCAGGTTGCCCCAGGCGCCGGTGGCGTCGAGCTGGGTCCACTCAAGGCCAGTGGTCAGGGTGGTGCTGTCGTCGAGATCGAAGGCCATGACCCCGTACAGCACATCCTTGCGCTCCTGGCGCGATTGCTGGAAGTGGTCCTTCTCGTCATGCACCGCGATCACCCGGCCACGCACGTTGCCAGTTTCGGTCAAGGGGCCGGAAAGGTCGGCGACGTAGCGCTGGGCATCCCAGGTGCCGAGGGTGACGCTGCCTTCGCCCTGGAACTCATGGGTGGGGCGCTTGCGCACCAGGTTGACGGTGCCGGAGGGGTTGCCGGCGCCGCGCAGCATGCCGGTGGCGCCGCGCAACACCTCGGCGCGGTCGAGGATCGCCGAATCGCTCTGGATGAACGAACCACCGCCGCTGCTCTGCACCACGGTGGCGCCGTCGTACTGGATGGCGTCGATCTGGTAGCCGCGTGAGTAGTACTGCACCCGCTCGCTGTCGGTCAGGTTGACCACCACGCCAGGGGTCTGCTCGAGCAGGTTGGTGAGGTTGGTGATGTTCTGGTCGTCGATGCGCTGGCGGGTGACCACGGTCACCGATTGCGGGGTGTGGCGGATGCTCTGCGGCGTCTTGCCGATGGTCACCGCACCAGTGGTGTAGGAGCCGCTGTGCTCGGTGGTCTCGCCCAGGCGGTTGCTGGAGATGCTGGTGGCGCCCAGTTGCAGGGCATCGCCCACCTCCAGGGCGGGTATCAGCAGGAAGCTCTTATCGCTTTCCTGCTGGACTTGCACATCGCTGCCCTGCAGCAGAATCTGCAATGCCTGCGCACTGTCATGCCGGCCCTGCACGCCTTGAGTGGCCTTGCCCTGCAGGCTGCCGGCGTCGAACGACAGGTTCAGCCCACCCTGGCGCGCCATCTGGTCCAGCGCGGCAGCCAACGGGCCGGCCGGGATGTTCCAGTCGCGCTGCTGGCTCTGGCTGGCGGGCGCGGCGACGGCGACTGTCGGCAGCACGCCTGCGCAGGCCATGCCCAGGCCGAGGGCGGCAGCGTGGATGGCATGGCGCAGGGTGGCATTGCGAGGGGAACACGGGCGAATCATGAAGCGCTCCTGAAGGTTGTCAGACCACTGTTCGGGCTTGTTTTCCTTCAGGCCGGACGAGAATGAGATTCCACCTCATTTATTTTCATCAATTGTTCAGGCGGCGCCGATGCTTACCCAATAGCGTGTGCGGTAGTCGACGCGCACCGGCAGGCTGTGGGCGACCAGCAGCAGGACCTGATCGGTGTCGGCCAGCTGGTAGGTGCCGGAAACCTTCAGCCCGGCCACCTCCGGCGCACAGCGCAATAAGCCGGGGCGGTAGCGCGACAGCTCGTCGATGAACTCGCCCAGGGGCATCTGCTGCACGCTCAGTACGCCGTCGGTCCAGCCCCAGGGGTCGCCATGCACGGTGGCGGGCCGATAGTCGCCCTGGGCGAACACCTGCAGCACCTCGCCAGGCTTGACCGAATGTGGGGCGCTGGAGGCGGGGAACAACGTCACCTCGCCTCGGCGCACGGCCACCAGCAGGCCCTGGTCGTTCTCGCGCAGCAGCAGCTGGCCGCCTTGGGTGCCGAGGGTGCCAACCGGGGTGTCGATGCTGAACGGACGGTTGTCATTGACGTTGCTGTCCAGGCTGATTTCGCCGCGCAGCAGGGTCAGCCGGCGTTGGTCGGCGCTGTAGCGCAGGTCGATGGCACTGGCGGTGTTCAGGCGGATCAGGCTGCCGTCGCTGCCGAGCAGTTCACGGCGCTCGCCGGTGGCGGTGCGGCTGTCGGCCATCCAGCCGGACAGGCCCAGCGGTTCACGCGCCGCCCAGCCAGCGGCGCCGCCCAGTGCCAATACCGACAGCAGCTTGAGATGGTCGCGCCGGCTCATGCGTCGGCGCTCGGTACCGGCGAGGGTCTGCCGACTCAGCTCGGCTGGCAGGCTGGCCAGTTCGTCACCGAGGCTGCTGACCCGCTGCCAGGCATGGGCATGCTGCGGGTGGCTGGCCAGCCAGCGCTGGAACTGCTGTTCGGTACGTGGGCCGGGGCTGTCGTAGCGCAGTTTGACCAGCCATTCGATGGCCTGGTCGACCTGGGCCTGGGTCGGTGTCTGGTCAGGCGTCGGCATAGCGCATCCGGTAGCAGACGCCCAGGGCCTTGGCCAGGTCGCGCTCCACGGTGGCCCGGGAAACGTCCAGGCGCTGGGCGATCTGTGCCAGGCTGAGGCCGTCGAGCTGGGCCAGCAGGAAGGCTTGGCGGGCCCGGGGCTTGAGGCGTTGCAGGGCAAGGTCGAGGCGTTCGAGGGTATCGAGGATCAACAGGCGTTGCTCCTCGCTGGGCACCTCTTGTTCCGGCAGGTTGGCCAGGCTTTCCAGGTAGGCCTTTTCCAGGGCGCGACGGCGGAACTGGTCGATCATCAGGCCACGGGCGATGCTGCTCAGGTAGGCGCGTGGCTCTTTGAGTGGCGAGGCCTGGCGCGCCTTGAGCAGGCGCACGAAGGTGTCCTGGGCCAGGTCCGCGGCGTTCTCCCGGCAACCCACCCGGGCGCCGAGCCAGCCGCGCAGCCAGCGATGATGGGCCTGATAGAGCAGATCGACCTCGGCCGGTTTCAGCGTGTCTTCGATCTGCATCGTCTGGAGAGCCTGCCCGGATAATGTGATTGCTAATGGTTCTCAATTCTATGCGCGGCGCTACTGGCGGATCAATGGTATGCCAGCGATTAGATAAGCAAGATTGAGCGTTTCACCGATGAACGGTTGGGCTAGGCTCGGAGATCGTATCCATGCGAACGCCGAAGATGATCCTTGCAGACCTTTCCCCGCAGGCCTTTGACCATGCCTCTGCCTGGCTGGCCGGGCAGGATGCGCACTGGGCGCGGCATATTGCCGCCGTCGGGCCCTGCCTGCATCGGGCCACCCCCGGGCGCGAGCCGTACGAGGCGCTGGTGCGGGCCATCGCCTACCAGCAGTTGCATGCGCGGGCGGCCGAGGCGATCCTCGGGCGACTGCTGGCGCTGTTCCCGGATGGAGCGTTTCCCTCGCCCAAACAGTTGCTGGCGTTGACGCCGGAGGCGATGCGCGCCTGTGGGCTATCCGCGAGCAAGATCGCCACGGTTCACGGGATTGCCCAGGCGCGTGTGGAGGGTGTGGTGCCCAGCCGGGAAGAGGCGCTGCATATGTCGGATGCCGCACTGGTCGAGCGTCTGGTGGCGCTGCGAGGAGTCGGGCGTTGGACGGTGGAGATGCTGTTGATCTATAGCCTGGAGCGATCGGATATCCTGCCGGTGGACGACTTTGGCGTGCGCGAGGGGTATCGGCGCATGAAGGGTCTGGACAAGGCGCCGACGCCCGCGCAGATGCGGGTTTTGGGCGGGGCGTGGAGCCCGTACCGGACCGTGGCGGCCTGGTACCTGTGGCGGGCTTGAAGTGTCATCCGCCTGCACGGCCCTATCGCGGGTTCGTTGAAGATAACGCAAGATTCGGAGTGTTCACTGTCGGCCAAGCCGCCAAGCTCAGCGCATCGAACCAAGGAGAGGCGCCATGAATCACGCCCCGACCACCTACACCACCGACGCTGAACGCTGGCACGCCGTACAGTCCCGCGACACCGCCGCGACCGGCCATTTCGTCTATGCCGTGCGCACCACCGGCGTCTACTGCCAGCCCGCTTGCAAGTCGCGCCTGGCCAAGCGCGAGAATGTCGAGTTCTTTGCCGACCCCGGCCAGGCCGAGGCAGCTGGCTACCGCGCCTGCAAACGCTGCAAGGCCGCGCAGGGCAGTCGGCGCACCGACCTGGTAGCCCGCGCCTGCCGCCTGATCGAGGCCAGTGAAACCGCGCCCAACCTCGACCAGCTCGGCAGCGAGCTGAACGTCAGCCCCTTCCATCTGCATCGCCTGTTCAAGGCCGAGACCGGCCTGACCCCCAAGGCCTACGCCTCGGCCTTTCGCGCCCAGCGTCTACGCGAGCGCCTGGATGCCGCCGACAGCGTCACCGAGGCCATCTACGACGCGGGTTACAACTCCAATAGCCGCTTCTACGAGAGCGCCGCCGAACGGCTGGGCATGCGCCCGAGGGAGTACCGTGCCGGCGGCCAGGGTGCCACCATCCACTTTGCCGTGGCCCAGTGCTCGCTGGGGGCGATCCTGGTCGCCCAGAGCGAGCGGGGCATTTGCGCGATCCTGCTGGGTGACGAGCCCGAGCCCTTGCTCAAGGACCTGCAGGACAAGTTCCCCAAGGCCCGGCTGATCGGCGGCGATGACACTTTCGAGCGGCTGGTGGCCGAGGTGATCGGCTTTGTCGAGGCGCCGGCGCTGGGCCTGGCGTTGCCCCTGGATGTGCAGGGCACGGCGTTCCAGGAGCGGGTCTGGCAAGCGCTGCGCGAGGTGCCGCCCGGGACCACGGTCAGCTACACCGACATCGCCGAGCGCATCGGCGCGCCCAAGGCGGTGCGGGCGGTGGCCCAGGCCTGCGCGGCCAACGCGATCGCCGTGGCGATTCCTTGCCACCGGGTGGTGCGCCGTGACGGAGACCTCAGTGGCTACCGCTGGGGTATCGAGCGCAAGCGCCAACTGCTGGACCGAGAGACGGCACTCTCCTGAGCGCGCGGACCGAGTAGAATTCACGCCCTGTCGAGTTGCGTAGAGGAACATTCGATGAGGCGTGTCAGCCTTGACCGATTCTGTGCGGGGATTTTCGCCCTGTTGTTATGCCTGGCCGTCCCGGCCTGGGCTGCCCCGGCCACGCCGGCATCGCGCCTGGCCGTGGCCGAGCAGCAGGTGCTGGACGAGAACGCCAGCCTGGACGAGTTGAGCGAGCGGCTCGACCAGATCCGCCAGGGCGTTACCAGCAACGCCAACGACGATCTGCTCGCGCAGTTGCGCCAGTCGGCCCTGCAGGTGCAGCGCCAGGCCGATGTGCTGGCCACCCAGCGCACCGCCGACGTGCAGCGCCTGGACGACCAGCTCAACGTGCTCGGCCCACCCGTGGCCGAGGAGGCCGAGAGCCTGACCCGCCAGCGCAAGCAGCTCACTGACGAAAAGAACAAGGTGGTCGCCGAGCAGAAGGACGCCACCACGCTGACCCAGTCGGCCCGTGACCTGTCCACGCAGATCGTCAACCTGCGCCGCAGCCTGTTCAACTCGCAGATCACCAGCCGCGCCGCCAGCCCGTTGAGCCCGGCGTTCTGGTCGAGCCTGATCCGCCCCACCGATGACGACGTGGCGCGCCTGCGCGACCTGCGCGGCGAGGTGTCGGACGCCATGGCCAGCGCCTTCAGTGCCGAACACCGCTGGTTGTTCATCACCGCGCTGGTGGCGGCGGTGCTGGTCTGGACCCTGGTGCGGCGGCTGCTGGAGCGCCTGCTGGCCGATGCCATGATCCGCTGGCTGCCCGAAGGCCGTCTGCGCCGCAGCGCCCTGGCCCTGAGCGTCAGCCTGGCTACGCTGGGCACTATCTCCGGCTCCGTGTCGTTGCTGCGCTGGGGCCTGGAGAGCAGCGCGGAGCTTGGCGCCGACCTGGCCAGCCTGACTAACCATATTCTTGCGCTGGTGATCTTCAGTGCCTTCATCTCGGGGCTGGGCCGCGCCATGCTGATGCTGCAGCGCCCGTCCTGGCGCCTGCCGCCGATCGCCGACGAGGTGGCCAGCGCCCTGGGCTGGTTCCCCAAAGTGCTGGCCCTGGCGCTGATGGTGCTGCTGACCCAGGAACGCATCAACAGCGTGATCGGCACCAGCCTGGCGCTGACCCTGGCCACCAATGGCCTGACCGCGCTGGTGGTGTCGCTGCTGTTCGTCGTGGCCCTGCTGCGCTATCGCCGTGCCCATCGCTTGCACGACCTTGAGCGTCCCAAGGGCCTGGCCGGGTTGATCCCGTTCGTGATCGTGGTCTGGGTGGCGGCTATCCTGCTGACCCTGCTCGCCGGCTACCTGACGCTGGCCTACTTCCTCACCGCCAAGCTGCTGTGGGTCAGCGTGGTGGTGACCTGCGCCTACCTGCTGGTGACCGTGTTCGGCGACCTGTGCGAAACCTTGCTGTCGCCGCGTCAGCCAGGTGGCCTGGCGCTGGCCTCGGCGCTCGGTCTGCAGCAACGCCACCAGGCCCAGGCCAGCACGGTGCTGGCTGGCATCGGCCGCACACTGCTGCTGTTCGCCGCCGCGTTGCTGATATTCATGCCATCGGGCACCAGCCCGGGCGAGCTGCTGCTGAGCCTGGCGGACTGGGACGGCACCGGTGGCAAAGTGCTGGGCAACCTGAACATCGTGCCCCAGGACATCTTCCTGGCCGTGGCGATCTTCCTCGGTGGCTGGTTCGCCATTCGCGTGGTCAAGCGCTGGCTGAGCGAACGCCTGCTGCCGGAAACCGACATGGACGCCGGCATGCGCGCCTCGCTGGTGACCTTGGTGGGCTACCTGGGCTTCCTGTTCCTGGCCATGCTGGTGATGTCCACCCTGCACATCAACCTGACCAGCCTGACCTGGGTAGTCAGTGCGCTGTCGGTGGGTATCGGTTTCGGCTTGCAACAGATCGTGCAGAACTTCATCTCCGGCCTGATCCTGCTCACCGAGCGCCCGGTGAAAGTGGGAGACTGGGTGAGCCTGGCCGGTGTCGAGGGTGATATTCGCCGGATCAACGTGCGCGCCACGGAAATCCAGATGTCCGACCGCTCGACGGTGATCGTGCCCAATTCGCAGTTCATTTCGCAGAACGTGCGCAACGTGACCATGGCCAATGCCCTGGGGGTGGTGGGCATCACCCTGACGCTGCCGCTGGAGACCGATCCTGCGAAAGTGCGCGAGGTACTGCTGGCGGCGTACAAGGAGCATGAGTCGATCCTCGACGCGCCGGCCACCTCGGTGACCTTCAAGGATCTGACCAGCAGTGGCATGGTCATCGGGGTGAGCGGCTATGTCGCTTCGCCTCGACAGGTATCGGGCACGCGCAGCGACCTGTTGTTCACTATCCTCGGGCGCTTGCGTGAGGAAGGCATCGCCCTGTCGTCGCCGGCGAGCATGGTGCTGGTGCAGGAGAACGGGCGCCAGGCCGACGAACCGGCATAAGGCCAATCGCGGGGCCAGCGCGCTCCTACCGCTTGCACATGTCGGCGTGGGAGCGGGCTTGCCCCGCGATGGGGTTCTGTATGCAATTGCGTGAAGGTGGGCAGGTGTTCGCCGATTGGCGCTGAAAAACTCGCAGAACACCTGCCAGCCTACCCATTCCCTTAAATGGGACGCCTAAAAGTCACCCCAAGCACCGCGTCACATGCTTCACCGACTGATACCCCGAAAGCCCCCAAGGCCCGAGCTCACGCCCGATCCCGCTGCCCTTGGTGCCGCCCCACGAAGTTTCGACAAACACCGCCTGCACAGAGTTGATCCATACATGCCCCACCTCCAGCGCATCGGCCACGCGCTCGGCGCGCTCCAGGTCGGCGGAGCACACGGTGGCGACCAACCCGAAGCGGCTGTCGTTGGCTTGGGCGATGGCCTCGGCCTCGCTGCCGAAGCGCCGCGCGCACAGCACCGGGCCGAAGATTTCTTCGCCCCACAGGCGACTGCTTACCGGTACATCCACATACAACGTCGGGCTGACGAACCAGCCGTCGCGGTCCAGTGCGGTGCCGCCGGTCAGGCACTTCAGGCCTTCTTCGCGGGCTGTGGCGAAATAGCCGGCGACCTTGAGCCACTGCGCCTGGCTGGTCAGCGGCCCCATGTCCACTTCTTCAGTGAGCGGGTTGCCCACGCGCAACGCCGCCAGCGCCGCCTGCAAGCGCGGCAGCAGGGCATCGGCGATGCCGTCCTGCACCAGCAGGCGCGAAGTGGCCGAGCACATCTGCCCGGCGTTCCAGGTGATGCCGGCGACGATCCACTCCACCGCCTGGTCGACATCGCAATCGTCGAACACCACGATGGCCGACTTGCCGCCCAGCTCCAGCGTTACCGGCCGGCACTGGGCCGCGGCGGCGCGCATCACCTGGCTGCCGACGCCGTTGCTGCCGGTGAATGACAGCTTGTCCAGGCCGTTGTGGCCGCTCAGCGCAGCGCCGGTCTCGGCCTTGCCGCCCACGATGTTCAGCACGCCGGCCGGCAGGCCAAGCACCTCGGCGATCTGGCCGTAGGCCTGCTCGATCAGCGGGGTGATTTCGGAGGGCTTGAGCAACACGGTGCAGCCGGCCGCGAGGGCCGGGGCGAGCTTCCAGGCGCTGGTCACCAGCGGGAAGTTCCACGGCACGATCAGGCCGACCACGCCCACCGGCTCCAGGCGGGTGCGGGCGGTGAAGCCCGGCGCGGCCAGGGGTACGTCGCGGTTCTTCGCCGGTAACTGCTCGGCCAGGTCGGCGTAGTAGGCGAAGGTGGCGATGGCGTCGTCGAGATCGATCTCGGCCTCGTGGCGCGGCTTGCCGTTGTTGCGCATCTGCAGGGCGATCAATTCGTCGCGGCGCTGGCCCAGCTGTTCGGCGAAGCCGCGCAGGTAGTTGGCACGCTCGGTGGCGCTGACCGTCTTCCAGGCCGCCAGGGCCCGGCGCGCGGCGGCAACGGCTTGGTCGACCTGGGCGCTGCTGGCGGCCATCAGTTCGGCGAACGCCTGGCCGTCGGACGGGTTGTGGACAACGATACAGTCGCTGCCCTGGCCTTCGACCCAGCGGCCGTCGATGTAGTGAGGAGTGGTCATGGTCGGATTCCAGTCAGGCCATTTCGGCAGTGGTCACGGGCGTTACCGGCGTGCTTTTGCAACGCACCCAGCGCGGGCCCAGGGGGCCATACACGCCAGCAGGTTCAGGGAACAGGTTGAGCAGGATCAGGTACAGCACGGCGGCGATGCCGAGGGTCACCGGCAGGCTCAGGTCGATGCCGCCGGCGAGCTCGCCCAGCGGGCCGACGAACTGCCCAGGCAGGTTGACGAAGCACAGGCCAACCACCGCGCTGGGGATCCACGCGCCCATGCCGCGCCAGTTCCAGCCGTGGTCGAACCAGTAGTGACCGCCTTGCTGGCCACGGGTGAACACTTGCAGGTCGTCGGCATGGTAGAAGCCGCGGCGGGTGATCAGGCCGAGGATCATGATCACCATCCACGGGCTGGTGCAGGTGATGATCAGCACGGCGAAGGTCGACACGCTCTGCACAAGGTTGAAGGTGAAACGGCCGACGAAGATGAAGCCGATGGCCAGCACGCCGATCAACAGGGTAGCGGCGGCGCGGCTGAGCAGGCGCGGGAACACGCTGGACATGTCCAGGCCGGTGCCGTACAGCGCCGTGGTGCCGGTGGACATGCCGCCGATCACCGCGATCAGGCACACCGGCAGGAAGAACCAGCCCGGCGAGATCGCCAGCAGGCCGCCGACGTAGTTGTTGGCGGCGATGTAGTCCGGTGCCTGGCTGGCCACCAGGGTGGCGGTGCACAGGCCGAACAGGAACGGGATCAGCGTGGCGGCCTGGGCGAGGATCACCGCCAGCATGATGCGCGACTTGGGCGTTTGCCGCGGGATGTAGCGCGACCAGTCGCCGAGGAAGGCGCCGAACGACACCGGGTTGCTCATGGCCAGGATCGCCGCGCCGACGAACGCCGCCCAGAAGCCGGCCTGGCCGAGGTTGACGCTGCCGGCGTAGCCCGCATCGAAGGGCCCGGCGAAAGCGAAGATGCCCAGCAGGAACAGCAGGCTCGAGGCCCACACCGCAATCTTGTTGACCCACAGCATGAAGCGAAAACCAAAGATGCACACCACCAGCACCAGTATCGCGAACACGCCATAGGCCAGGCCCAGGGTCAGGTCGGTTGCCGGCAGGCCGACCAGGCGCTTGGCGCCGCCGACCAGGGCATCGCCGGAGCTCCATACCGATAGCGAGAAGAACGCGACGGCGGTCAGCAGTGACAGGAACGAGCCGACGATACGCCCGTGCACACCGAAGTGCGCACCGGACGATACCGCGTTGTTGGTGCCGTTGAGCGCGCCGAACAGGCCCATCGGCGCGAGGATCAGCGCGCCCACGCCGACGCCGAGCAGGATCGCCCAGGCCCCGGCCTGGAACGACAGCCCGAATAGCACCGGGAAGCTGCCCAGCACGGCGGTGGCGAAGGTATTGGCACCGCCGAAGATCAGGCGGAACAGGTCCAGCGGGGCGGCGTCGCGTTGATCGTCGGGGATCTGTTCGACGCCATTGGTCTCGATACCGGTCGAGTGACTCATGGTGATGCTCCAGCGCGAATGTTGTCGGCCGTCGGGCGGCCTTGTTGTGGGTGCGATGGCAGTGCGGCAGGGCCGCTTGAAAGGGGATCAGGCCGGCGAGACGACCGACAGGTGCTCGTGACAGGCCAACCAGCGGTCGCCGTGCAGACGCAAGACGATGGTCTCGCGCTCGTTCAGGTCGAGGGTCTCGCCGGCGACGCGCAGGCGCGTGGCCACGTCGTGCATGAAGATCGCCACGTCGCCCTGCAGGCTCACCTGGGCATTGCTCGACTCGCAGCCGAGCACGGCGAAACCGTCCGCCTGCCAGCTGGCCCAGAGATCTTCATAGGCACGGCGCGACAGCAGCGGTTGCGGCAAGGTGTGGAAGAGGAAGGTGGCGTCTTCGCTGAAGCAGGCGAAGTAGCGGGCGGTGTCGTTGCTGGCGAAGGCGGCGACGAGGTCGGCGGCGGCCTGCCGTACCTGGAGTGTCTGGTCCACGGGAGTGGCCTCACGGTTTATTGTGATTGTTGGTGAAGCGATTCTGGTGGGGGCAGGCGGGGGGAAAAATCGCTGTGGACAAATAATCAGTTCAGGAAATCGTGAACCAATGGGCTGACCGACCAAGTAACCGACCAAGTTATCGACCAAGCGCTGCTGAAAATTGCCGATCCATCGGATCGGTGATTGCGCGCTGGCATTTCATCATCGTTCTCCCAGCGCAACTCTGAGGGTTCACCCATGGGCCTACCGGGTCGCATCTCGCCTCTCTACCGTTAGCCCTGCCGCCCGCCTGGCCACAGGCCGCACGGGCATTTGCCACGGCCCGCCGACTGACGGTCGCTTCGTTCAGCCTGCGTTGCCTACTCTCATAGTCCCCACTGTGGATGTGTGGGGCGCGGTCCGACCGCAGCGGCCAGGATGGCCTGTTCTCACACCAAGAGGAGAGAACGATGAGCAATTTCTCGCAAGCCGCCAACTTCGAAGGCCAAGTGCCACGCATCGACCCCGACAACGCCACGATGCTGCTGATCGACCACCAGAGTGGCCTGTTCCAGACGGTCAAGGACATGCCCATGACCGAACTGCGGGCCAACGCCATCACCCTGGCCAAGGTCGCCAGTCTGGCGAAGATCCCGGTCATCACCACCGCCTCGGTACCCCAGGGTCCCAACGGCCCGTTGATCCCGGAAATCCACGAGGCTGCGCCACACGCGCAATACGTGGCCCGCAAAGGTGAGATCAACGCCTGGGACAACCCCGAGTTCGTCGCTGCGGTGAAGGCCACTGGGCGCAAGCAACTGATCATCGCCGGCACCATCACCAGCGTGTGCATGGCCTTCCCCAGCATCAGCGCGGTGGCCGCCGGCTACCAGGTGTTCGCGGTCATCGACGCGTCAGGCACCTACTCCAAGATGGCCCAGGAAGTGACCTTGGCGCGGGTGGTCCAGGCCGGCGTGGTGCCGATGGACACCGCCGCCGTCTGCTCCGAGGTGCAGCGCACCTGGAACCGCCCGGATGCCGCGCAGTGGGCCGAGGCCTACAGCGCGGTGTTCCCGCACTATCAACTGTTGATCGAGAGCTACGCCAAGGCCCAGGCCGTCGTCACCGGCCATGAGCAACTGGACTCGCAACGCAACTGAACCTGGCTGTTTCCCATCCAAGCAAGGAGATCCACCATGGCATTCCAATACAAGCGTCTGGACAAGAACAACGCCGCGGTACTGCTGGTCGATCACCAGACCGGGCTGCTGTCGCTGGTGCGCGACATCGACCCGGACCGGTTCAAGAACAACGTGCTGGCGCTGGCCGACCTGGCCAAGTACTTCAAGTTGCCGACCATCCTCACCACCAGCTTCGAGACCGGCCCCAACGGCCCGCTGGTACCCGAGCTCAAGGAGCAGTTCCCCGAGGCGCCCTACGTCGCCCGCCCCGGCAACATCAACGCCTGGGACAACGAGGACTTCGTCAAGGCGGTGAAGGCCACCGGCAAGAAGCAACTGATCATCGCCGGCGTGGTCACCGAGGTGTGCGTGGCCTTCCCGGCGCTGTCGGCGCTGGAGGAGGGCTTCGAGGTGTTCGTGGTCACCGACGCTTCCGGCACCTTCAACGAACTGACCCGCGACTCGGCCTGGCGCCGCATGGAAGCCGCCGGCGCCCAGCTGATGACCTGGTTCGGCGTGGCCTGCGAGCTGCACCGTGACTGGCGCAACGACATCGAAGGGCTGGGCACGCTGTTCTCCAACCACATTCCCGACTACCGCAACCTGATGACCAGCTACAGCAAGCTGGCCAAGTGACCGCCAGCCCGGGCCCCGTTGCCGGGGCCCGGGCCTGGTGACGCCCACGGCCCCTGTGACGATCCCTGGAGAATGGCGGATGATGCAGCGGTGAGCCGTGGACGAGTGTTGCCGATGTTCGACCTGAACGACCTTTATCTCTATGCCAAGGTGGTGGAGCACGGCGGCTTCGCGCCCGCCGGGCGCATCCTTGGCCTGCCCAAGTCACGCCTCAGCCGGCGTGTTGCCAAGCTCGAGGAGCGCCTGGGCGTGCGCCTGATCCAGCGCTCCACGCGGCAGTTCCAGGTGACCGAGGTAGGCCTGGAGTATTACCGCCATTGCCTGGGCATGCTCGAGCAGGCCGTCGCCGCCGAGGATGCCGTCGAGCGCAACCGCGCCGAGCCCCGTGGCATCGTGCGCCTGGCCAGCAGCACCGCGCTGCTCGATTCGCGCCTGGCGCCGATGCTGGCGCGCTTCATGGCGCAATGCCCGGTGGTCGAGCTGTTGGTCAAGAGCTACAACCGCCGGGTGGATGTGATCGGCGAGGGCTTTGACCTGGTGCTGAGCGTGCAGCACCAGCCACTGGAAAGCAGCGAGCTGGTGATGCGTCGCCTGGCCCCGAGCCGTCAGTGCCTGATAGCTGCGCCGGGCCTGCTGGCCGAACACGGGCGGCCCGTGTCGCCGGAAGGGCTCCAGCTTCTGCCGAGCCTGAACTGGGGCGCCAATGTGCAGGACGCCAGCTGGATGCTGATCGGGCCTGCTGGCGCCGAGGCTGCCGTGCGCCATCGCCCCCGTGTGGTGTCGGACGACCTCGCGGTACTGCGCGAGGCCGCCCTGGCCGGTGTGGGCGCGGTGCTGCTGCCCGAGGAGGCGGTGCGCGCCGACCTGGCTGACGGGCGGCTGGTGCATGTTCTCGACGACTGGGCGCCACGGGAAGGGGAGGTGGTGGCGCTGTTCCCCTCCCGGCGAGGGTTGATGCCCGCGGTGCGCAAGCTGATCGACTACCTGGCCGACGCCTTCGAGCAGGAGCAGCAGGCCGCTACGCCGGTTCGCGCTCGCTGAAGCCTGGCTCGGCAGGAGGGCGGGCCGACCAGAACGCCAGGCCCGCCGCCAAGGCGGTCAGCGCGGCGCCGGCCCAGGGGGTGGCCGCCAGCGTCGCCCCGGTGATCACCACGCCGCCGATGGCCGAACCCAGCCCGACGCCCAGGTGCATGGCCGACATGTTCAGGCTCATGCCGGCCGGGAAGGTATCCGGGCCACGGGTCGCCAGGTAGCTCTGCACCACCGGTGAGGTGGTCCAGCTCAGCCCGCCCCAGAGCATCATGGTCGCCAGGAACAACCATGGCGTGCCCACGCTCAACGGCAGTACCAGCAAGCTGGCGAGATAGAGCAGCGGCGCCAGCGCGATGGAGCGGCCTGCGCCGAGCCGGTCCGCCATCCAGCCGCCGAAATAGCCGCCCGAAACACCGGCGATGCCGAAGGCGGCGAACACTGCCGCCAGCCATTGCAGTGGAATGGCGGCGACCTGGTGGGCATAGGGGGCCAGGTAGGCAAAGACCGTGAAGTGCCCGGCAATCATCAGCAACGACACGCCCTGGGCTGCCATCAGGCGGCTGTCGCGCAGATGGCGGACATAGCTGTGCAGGGCGATGCGTTCGCTGCTCTGCAACTGCGGCAACCCTTGCCAGGCCATCAGCAGCACTGCCATTGCCAGCACGCTCAGCCCGGTGAAGACGCCACGCCAGCCCAGCACGTCGCACAGCAGCATTCCGGCCGGCACCCCCAGCACCAGCGAGCTGCAGATGCCCATGAAGATCACCCCGATGGCGCGGCCACGCAGGGCCTCGGGCACCATGCGCGTGGCCATCAGGGTGCAAGTCAGGCAGGTCAGGGCGCTGGTCGCGGCCATGCCTATGCGCGCCACCAGCAACGCGGTATAGCCAGGCGCCAGGGCTGCTGCCAGGTTGCACAGGGCAAAGATCGCCAGGGTGGCGCACAGCAGGCGGCGCAAGGGCAGGCGTGTGGTCAGCAGGGGAGAAAAGGGCGCGGCGAGGGCGAAGCTCAGGGAGAACACCGTGGTCAGCTGCCCGGCGATACCGAGCGGGACTTGCAGGCCATCGGCCAGGGCCGGCAGGATGCCGACCGTGATGTTTTCTGCCATGCCCGTGACGAACGTCGCCAGGGCCAGCAGCCAGATACGCGGGCTCATTGTGTTGCCTCCGATAAACAGGCCGGCCAAGGTCCGGACCCATTTGTCCCGACGGTTGACCGGCAAGGGTCAGGTCCATCGGGTTTCGAGGCAGTGCTTCGGTTATCCCGGTTCAAGCAAGGGGGAGTGTAGCCGGTTGCAGGAAGTGAGTGAAGCACGTCGGCCTACAGGTGCTGGCAGTCAGTCGCGTTGACACTCATTTTTTCCCTGCACAAATGCATCGCGGGGCAAGCCCGCTCCCACGCGTCCAGTGCAGACTACGTGGGACGGGCTTGCCCCGCGATGGGAGGGCGCCGAGCGGTACTCAGACGTTGAAGCGGAAGTGCATCACGTCGCCATCCTTGACGATGTAGTCCTTGCCCTCAAGGCGCCATTTGCCGGCTTCCTTGGCGCCGCTCTCACCCTTGAACTGGATGAAGTCGTCATAGGCCACCACTTCGGCGCGGATGAAGCCTTTCTCGAAGTCGGTGTGGATCACGCCGGCCGCCTGCGGCGCGGTGGCGCCCACGCGCACGGTCCAGGCACGCACTTCCTGCACGCCGGCAGTGAAGTAGGTCTGCAGGTTGAGCAGCTCGTAGCCGGCGCGGATCACGCGGTTCAGGCCAGGCTCTTCCAGGCCCAGGGCCTCGAGGAACATGTCCTTCTCCTCACCGTCGTCGAGCTCGGCGATCTCGGCTTCGATCTTGTTGCACACCGGTACCACGACCGCGCCTTCTTCCTCGGCGATGGCCTTGACCACATCCAGGTGCGGGTTGTTGTCGAAGCCATCTTCGGCAACGTTGGCGATGTACATCACCGGCTTGCTGGTCAGCAGGTGGAAACCGCGGATGACGGCCTTCTCGTCGTCAGCCATGTTCTTCATCAGGCTGCGTGCCGGCTTGCCTTCGGTGAAGTGCGGGATCAGTTTTTCCAGGATGGCCTTCTGTGCCAGAGCATCCTTGTCGCCGCCCTTGGCGTTGCGGGCGACCTTCTGCAGTTGCTTCTCGCAGCTGTCGAGGTCGGCGAAGATCAGTTCGAGGTCGATGATCTCGATGTCGCGCTTGGGGTCGACGCTGTTGGAAACGTGGATCACGTTCTCGTCTTCGAAGCAGCGCACCACGTGGGCGATGGCGTCGGTCTCGCGGATGTTGGCGAGGAACTTGTTGCCCAGGCCTTCACCTTTCGAGGCGCCAGCGACCAGGCCGGCGATGTCGACGAATTCCATGGTGGTCGGCAGGATGCGGTTCGGCTTGACGATCTCGGCCAGCGCGGCCAGGCGTGCGTCGGGCATCGGCACGATGCCGCTGTTCGGCTCGATGGTGCAGAAGGGGAAGTTCTCCGCCGCGATGCCGGACTTGGTCAGGGCGTTGAACAGGGTGGACTTGCCGACGTTGGGCAGGCCGACGATGCCGCAATTGAAACCCATGGGTATTCCCCTTTCTAAAGTGTCAGGCCTTCTGGCTGTGCAGTTCGCGCATCGCCTTGGCAAAGTCGCCGGCAAGCACGTCGGGCATCACGCCGAGGGCAAAATCGATGCTGGCGTCGAGCTTCTCCTGCTCGGCGCGCGGCGCGCGGCCCAGGACGAAGTTGGAGACCAGTTTGGCGTCACCCGGGTGGCCGATGCCAAGCCGCAGGCGGTGGAAGTCGTTCTGGTTGCCGAGCTGCGCGATGATGTCGCGCAGGCCGTTGTGCCCACCATGGCCGCCGCCTCTCTTGAGCTTGGCGACGCCGGGGGGCAGGTCGAGTTCGTCGTGCGCCACCAGGATCGCTTCCGGCTTGATGCGGAAGAAATTGGCCAGAGCCGCCACGGATTGGCCGCTACGGTTCATGTAGGTGGTGGGGATCAGCAAGCGAACATCGTTGCCCTGATGGCTGAATTTAGCCGTCAGGCCGAAATACTTCTTGTCAGCGGACAGCGAGACGCGCTGGGCGCTGGCGAGGCGTTCAACGAAAAGAGCCCCTGCGTTATGCCGGGTCTGTTCGTATTCGGGGCCGGGGTTACCCAGGCCAACGATCAACTGGATGGCGGTCACGTCAGGGGCTCTTCCTTGGAGTTGGTGGGTTACGGTGCGCGCGGCACTGTAACCCGATCAACGCCGGCGTGCGAGTGGATTACTCGGCAGCGCCTTCAGCAGCTTCAGCGGCAACGCGCGGGGCGTGGACGTTGGCAACAGCTTTGTCATCACCGTGGGCCAGAGCGACGAACTCTACGCCTTTCGGAGCTTTCAGGTCCGACAGGTGGATGATGGTGCCGACTTCGGCGTTGGCCAGGTCGACCTCGATGAACTCAGGCAGGTCTTTGGCTTCGCAGGAAACTTCGATCTCGGAAACAACGTGCGAGATCTCGCCGCCTTTCTTGATCGGGGCTTCTTCGCCGACGAAGTGAACCGGGACCTTGGCGGTCAGCTTCTGGCCAGCAACGACGCGAACGAAGTCGGCGTGCATGATGAAGCCTTTGGCCGGGTGACGCTGCATGGCCTTGACCACGACGTTCTGCTTGGCGCCGTCGACATTCAGTTCGATAACGTGGCTGAAGGCAGCTTCGTTTTCGAACAGCTTGGCGATTTCCTTGGCCACGATGGTCAGGGATTGGGCTTCTTTATCGCCACCGTAGACAACGGCAGGGATGTTGGCGGAGTGACGCAGGCGGCGGCTCGCACCTTTCCCCAGGTCAGTACGCGCTTGGGCGTTCAGGATGAAATCAGTCATTTTGCTTCTCCAAAATAGCCCCCCGAGGGCGTTTGCGACCAGCGCCAACGGGGATGGCAAAAAAGCCCCGCCCCAACGAATGCTGGGGCGGGGCGCTTCATACCAACACGTGTTCCGCTTAGCGGAACATCGCGCTGATCGATTCTTCGTTGCTGATGCGGCGTACCGCTTCAGCGACAACCGGTGCGATATCCAGCTGGCGGATACGGTCACAGGCTTGAGCAGCGGCGGACAGCGGAACGGTGTTGGTCACCACCAGCTCGTCCAGTACCGACTTCTCGATGTTCTCGATCGCGCGGCCCGACAGGACAGGGTGCGTGCAGTAGGCGTAAACCTTGGCAGCGCCGTGTTCTTTCAGGGCCTTGGCCGCGTGGCACAGGGTGCCGGCGGTGTCGACCATGTCGTCTACCAGGATGCAGGTGCGTCCTTCGACGTCGCCGATGATGTGCATAACCTCGGAGTGGTTAGCCTTTTCGCGGCGCTTGTCGATGATCCCGAGATCGACGCCCAGGGACTTGGCGACGGCGCGAGCACGCACCACACCACCGATGTCCGGGGAGACGATCATCAGGTTCTCGAAACGCTGGTCTTCGATGTCGTCGACCAGTACGGGCGAGCCGTAGATGTTGTCGACGGGGATATCGAAGAAACCCTGGATCTGGTCAGCGTGCAGGTCGACGGTGAGTACACGGTCGATACCCACGACAGTGAGCATGTCAGCGACGACTTTGGCGCTGATGGCTACACGTGCCGAACGCGGACGGCGATCCTGGCGGGCGTATCCGAAGTAAGGAATCACGGCAGTGATTCGCGACGCTGAGGAGCGGCGGAAGGCATCGGCCATCACTACCAGTTCCATCAGATTGTCGTTGGTAGGGGCACAGGTGGGCTGAATGATGAAGACGTCTTTACCGCGGACATTTTCGTTGATTTCAGCACTGATTTCGCCGTCGGAGAACTTACCGACAGAAACATCACCCAGTGGAATATGCAGCTGACGTACGACACGCCGAGCCAGATCGGGGTTTGCATTCCCCGTGAAGACCATCATCTTGGACACGCGCAGTACCTGAAGGCTGAGGGTAACCTGGATGAGTATAAGAAATGGCAGGGGCGGCTGGATTCGAACCAACGCATGGCAGGATCAAAACCTGCTGCCTTACCGCTTGGCGACGCCCCTGTATCTGTTGCTGCGAATTCTTATGAACTCGACTTCTTGATCAGACTTTGCAGCTTGCGATGCAACATCGAAATATTGCTTCCTTTCGCCACAAACCCTGTTTGGGTCTCTGAAAGAAGGGCCAGAACTCTATCAGCTTCGGCTTTGCTTGGGAAGGCCCCAAACACACAACTTCCAGTGCCGGTCATTCGAGCTTCAGTGAATTTACCCAGTGAAATCAGCGCATTGCGAACTTCAGGATACCGTTGCTCTACTACCGGTTGGCAGTCATTTCGACTGTTTCCCTCGGGAACGGGGCGCATCTTAAGGGGGAGGGAATCACGTGTCAACTCTGGATGCGAAAAAATTTCCGCTGTGCTGACAGACACTTGCGGCACCAGCACGACATACCAGGGTTCGGCGGGGTCGACCGGGGTCAGTTGCTCGCCGACACCCTGTGCGAAGGCAGCATGTCCGCGGACGAACACCGGCACATCGGCGCCGAGCGAAAGGCCCAGGGCCGCCAGGCGATCTTCGTTCCAGTCCAGGTGCCACAGGTGCGCGAGTCCCAGCAGGGTAGTCGCCGCGTCGGAGCTGCCGCCACCGATGCCGCCGCCCATGGGCAGCACCTTGCGCAGCCAGATATCGGCGCCGAGCGGAGTGCCGGACTGTGCCTGTAGCATCCGCGCCGCGCGGACGATCAGGTTGCTGTCGTGGGGCACGCCGTCAATTTCAGTCTGCAGGCGGATCTGGCCGTCGTCGCGCAGGGCGAAGCTCAGTTCGTCGCCGTGCTCGAGAAACTGGAACACGGTTTCCAGCTCGTGATAGCCATCGGCGCGGCGCCCAGTAATGTGCAGCCACAGGTTGAGCTTGGCCGGGGCCGGCAGTGTCAGCTTTTGCATCGAATCAGTGCCCCAGCTGGCGTGGCTGCCAGTCCTTGACTACCAGGGTCACGTCGATGTTCTCGCCGTGCAGCTTCAGGCGCTCGGGCAGCCAGTAGCCGTTCTGCTCCACATAGCTCAGGTATTCGACCTTCCAGCCGTCCTGGGCGAGGCTGGCCAGGCGGCTGTCGCCGTCGAGGGTCAGCTGGCTCTTGCTGTCCGGGGCGGGCAGGCCGCGCACCCACCAGACCAGGTGCGACACCGGCAGGCGCCAGCCCAGTTGTTCTTCCAGCAGCGCCTCGGGGTTAGCCGCCTCGTAGCGACCTTGGTTGGCGACTTCCAGCACCACGCCGCCGGGGCGCCCGGTCAGGCGTGCCGCGCCGCGGCCCAGGGGCCCGGCCAGGCGGATGTCGTAGTAGTCCTGGCGCTGCAGCCAGAACAGCGTGCCGCTGCCCGAATCACGCGGGGCGCGGATGCCGACCTTGCCGTTGATCTGCCAGCCGTCGAGATTGCCCAGCTGCTGCTTGTGCTCGCGCCACAGCTGCGGGTTGCCCTGGCCCTGCACGGCTTCCTTGCTGCCGAAACCGGCGCAGCCGGCGAGCAGGGCGATGAGGGTGAAGGTGATGCAATGACGCAGGAACATGGTTTACAGGCTCTCGGATCCGGTCAGGCGCAACAGTGTCTTGCGCAGGATGGGGCTGTCGGCCTGGGCTTCGAAGCCCTTGGCCCAGACTTGGCGGGCTTCGCGGCGTTTGCCGTTGGCCCAGAGGACTTCGCCCAGGTGGGCGGCGACTTCATGGTCGGGAAAGCGTTCGAAGGCCAGGCGCAGTTGGCGCTCGGCTTCCTCGAGGTTGCCCGTGCGATAGGCGATCCAGCCCAGGCTGTCGAGCACGGCCGGGTCGTCGGGAGTGAGCTGGTGGGCTTTTTCGATCAGCGCCTTGGCTTCGCCGTAGCGGGTGGTGCGGTCGGCCAGGGTGTAGCCCAGGGCGTTGAGGGCCATGGCGTTTTCCGGTTCGCGGGCAATGATGGCGCGCAGGTCTTTTTCCATCTGCGCCAGATCGTTGCGTTTTTCGGCGAGCATGGCCCGGGTGTAGAGCAGGTTGAGGTCGTCCGGGTAGCGTTTTATCGCCTGCTCCAGTACCTGGCCGGCCTGGGTTTCCTTGCCGTTGTTGCCCAGGCTTTCGGCCTCGATCAGGTACAGCTGGATAGCGTAGTCCGGCTGCGCCTCGCGGGCCTCGGCGAGCAGTTTCGAGGCCTCGGCGCTGCGACCGTTGGCAATCAGGATATCGGCCTGGCGCAGTTGCGCCGGCAGGTAGTCCGGGCCGGGGCCGACCAGGGCGTACTCGCGCAGGGCGGCTGCCGGCTGGCTGCGTTCTTCGCGGATGCGGCCGAGGTTGAGGTGGGCGGCATCGACGTTGGCGTCACGTTCGACCAGCTCCTGCAAGTAGCCTTCGGCCTCGTTCCAGTGCTTGGTTTCCAGGCACACCAGGGCCAGCGAGTAGCGGATCTCGTCGTCTTCCGGGTATTGCTGGAGCAGGCTCTCGAACTCGGCCTTGGCGTCGTCGATGCGGTCCTGTTCGACCAAGGTGCGCGCGTAGGTCAGGCGCAGGCGCTTGTCTTCGGGGTTGTCGCGGATCGCGCCGCGCAGCAGCGGCAGGGCCTCCGGACCGCGGTCCAGGGCCTGCAGCAGGCGGGCACGCAGCAGCACCGGGGCGATCTCGCCATTCTGTGGCGGGTTGGCCTCGAGCAGGTCGAGGGCTTGTTGCGGCTTGTCATCCTGGTTCAGCAGCAAGGCCTTGCCAAACACCAGCTGGCTGTTCTCGGGGTACTTCACCAGCAGGCGGTCGAAGCTTTGCATCAAACCGTCGCGGGTATGCTGGTCGGTCTCGGCGGCCGACAGGGCGAGGAAGTCGAAATGGGTATCGCCCTGGCCTTGCAACACCTTCTCCATGTAGGTCATGGAGTCGTCGTAACGCCCGGCGCGGGCCAGCTGGATGGCGGCGGCGCGCTGGGCGTCGAGGTTCTGCGGGTCGTTGCGGGCCCAGATCAGCGCGGTGTCCAGGGCCGGTTCGTCGGCGCCCAGGTACTCGGCGATGCGATAGGCGCGTTCGGAGACAGCCGGGTCCTGGGTCTTCTCGGCCTGGTCGACGTAGTTGGCCAGGGCGATGTCGAAGCGGTTGCGCTGGCCGGCCAGCTCCGCCACTAGCAGGCTGTACAGGGTGTCCTGCTTGAACGATCCGTACACCACGGGCTTTTCCGCGCTCTTGCCGGCGTCGGCGGCGGGCGTCTGAACGTCCGTCTTCGGGGCCAGGCTCTGGCAGCCTTGAAGCAGGGCGAGGGCAAGCAGCAATGCGTAGGATTTGTTCATAGGGGCTTATAAAGAGGCTAAACCGGCGGTCGGAGCATGATGACACAAGCGCGATGGCAAACCCACCTGCGAAGGTCGTGGTGTGAAGCGGCGCTTCGGAGTATAGGGACAATGTATGGCGGTGGTGGTTCGCAAACGGCCTTGCGGCATCTTGCCCTTGCCATTGCCCTTGCCCTTGCCCTTGCCCTTGCCCTTGCCCTTGCCCTTGCCGTTGCTTTTGCTTTTGCTTCTAAGCGCACGGTAGTTCAGGCAACGCCAACTGCGACTTCAGGAGGCCGAACGCAGGTCTTGCGGAGGGAGGTGACGGGCATGGATGCCCGTCAAGCGCTGCGCCCCAGGATGGGGCGTTCAGCGCG